>JAHAYB010000219.1 GCA_018384835.1 Comamonas sp. | reverse complement strand
GCCGAATGGCGGCACCGCCTATTTTATTAAGTGCGGGAGCGCGGTAATCGACGCTTGCTACGAGGAGGCAGCGAAGGTCTGTCCCAAGGGGTACACATTCGCTGACAAGCAATCCAATCCGAACGCAATCGCAGCGCCAATGGCCAGTGGCGGCTTCATGATGGTTCGTGGCCCAAACACGATGCTCGTTGAGTGCAAACCATAAGCATATTTGTTTGTCAGGTGCCATGCTGCGGCATCGCGGCACCTAACTGTGCAGTCAAGCCGACCCGCCTTCGGCGGTCGGCTTACTTTCGACGTTAGACGGTATTTGAAGATTGTAATTTTTTAGCCACAAAGGAGATAAATCATGCCACTTAAACCAGGGCCGAAACCGATAGCGAAATCAACAGGCAAGCCAGATCAGCGCCGCCGTGATAACAAAAGCACCCCAGGGAATACGCCATCTCTCAAACCTAGTAAATCTACTAATCCACCCAAAAGCAAATGACAGCGGACATTAATTTACCTTTCTAACCCAGCGCTCAAGCCGACCCGCATACTGCGGGCGGCTTATCTTTACCGTTATGTGCTTGCGTCCGCAGCATTTAGCGCGTCACAAATCAACTGCGCATCTTCCATGCTGAAGCACTCGCAAACAGTCTCGTAGTGAAGCTGTCCGTCGCTCCCCGCGTAATGCTCTCCGCCAATGATTTCTGGCTTCGTCGTGTCCATCACTGTTGCGTCGAAGCAGCAGTGCGCGGATTTGGATCCATTGAATATTTTGTAGCGCATGTCTTTGCCCCTCGTGGTTTCTGTCACACATAACAATTCATTCAAGCCGACCGTCCTTCGGGCGGCGGCTTAACTCAGGTGTTAGATTGCAAGAAAATCAGAGAGTAATTGATGTCATCAAAGAACGAAAGAAAAACAGAAAACCTAGTCCGTGACAAATTGCGAGGATTTGGATATTACAAGCCTGAAAATGGCATCACTGTAGAAGAGCAGAAATCCGAGATTGCCAAGGTCAAAACATTGCTTTCCAAGGCAAGCAAGAACGCCAAAGGCAACGCCGGCTATCCTGAATTCATCATTTCAAACCTTAAGGACACAGCATTTCTGGTTGTGTTTGAGTGCAAGCCGGACGTGAAGAAACACGAGAGCTCGGCCCGCGACAAGCCTGTTGAATACGCTGTGGACGGTGTCCTGCACTACGCAAAGCACCTTGCCAAGCACTACACCGTATTGGCCGTGGCGGTCAGCGGGGCTACGGCCAGCGCGATGAAGGTATCCAACTTCCTGATTCCGGCAGGAAGCACGGAATCCAAGGAGCTGGTTAACGAAAGCGGTATTACGGTCACCGACATCATCTCCTACGACGACTACTACCGACTGGCTTCTTATGACCCCGATGTCGCTAAGAAGCGGCACTCTGACCTGCTGGCATTCTCCAAGGAACTACATGAGCTGATTTGGACGAAGGCTAAAATCTCTGAAGAAGACAAGCCCCTTCTCGTAAGCGGTACTCTGATTGCCCTGATGAATGCCCCGTTCATGAAGACCTTTGGTGCATTACCCGCCGAAGACGTGCAGGAAGCCTGGCTTGGTGCAATCAAGAAGGAATTAGACAAGGCCGACATTCCGCAGGCCAAGAAGGACACCATGCTGCAACCGTATTCCACAATTGCAGTGCACCCTAACCTTGGGAAGCCTGACAGCAAGACCGCTAAAGAATATCCGGATGGTGTTTTCAAGGAAATCATCAGCCGCATCTGCGATAACGTCTGGCCCTACATTAACGTCTATCACGACTTCGATGTGGTGGGGCAGTTCTACGGTGAATTCCTGAAATACACTGCCGGAGACAAAAAAGCTCTCGGCATCGTTCTAACCCCTCGACATGTCGCCGAGTTGTTCTCACTGATTGCGAATGTTAGCTCGGACTCCAAGGTTCTGGACATCTGCGCGGGAACGGGTGGCTTCCTTATCTCCGCCATGCAGCACATGCTCAAGAAAGCCGTCACCGAGGAGGAGCGGACTGACATCAAGAAGAATCGTCTGATTGGCATCGAAAACAATCCCAAGATGTTCGCGCTGGCCGCCAGTAATATGATTCTTCGCGGTGACGGTAAAGCGAACCTGCATCAAGCCAGCTGCTTTGACGATGCCGTCATCAATGCCATCAAAAAGACGAAGCCGAATGTTGGCATGCTGAATCCTCCGTACGCGCAGTCAAAGAGCGACGCAGAGTTGCACGAGCTGTACTTTGTTAAGCAGATGCTGAACTGTCTGGAGGCTGGCGCAATGGGTATTGCGATTGTTCCCATGTCCTGTGCGATTGCTCCAAATCCGGTGCGCGACGAACTGATGAAGCACCATACTCTGGATGCTGTTATGTCGATGCCGCAGGAGCTATTTTACCCGGTTGGGACCGTTACCTGCATCATGGTGTGGATTGCCGGTAAGCCACATGCTAGGTCTGCCAAAAAGACTTGGTTTGGCTACTGGAGAGATGACGGGTTTGTCAAAACGAAACACAAGGGGCGCATTGACCAGAATGACGTGTGGCCGGCTATCCGTGACCGCTGGGTGGAGATGTACCGCAATCGAGAAGTACATGCGGGAGAGAGCGTCATGCAGGCAGTTACAGCAACCGATGAATGGTGCGCTGAAGCCTACATGGAAACTGATTACGACAAGCTCTCGCAAGCAGACTTCGAAAAAGTAGTCAGGAATTATGCCATCTACCGCCTTTTGGGCAGCCAAGCAGTAGAGCCGGGAGAGAGCGATGAAGGCGGTGAGTGAGCTCTTTGAAGTCGTTTATGGGCACTCTCTGGAATTGAATCGTCTGCGTTTATTGAGCCGGGATCAAGGTGGCGTAGCATTTGTGTCCCGAAAAATGGGAGACAACGGCATTTCGGCTTATGTTGCCCCAATACCCGACGTTACTCCCTCCCCGGCAGGATTACTCACTTGCGCGCTTGGTGGGAACGGTGTTCTCTCAACATTCCTTCAAGAAGAGCCGTTTTATTCAGGGCGGGACATGGCGTTGTTACGGCCGCTGGTCCCAATGACGAAGCCTCAGCTACTGTTTTACTGCTATTGCATCCTGTCAAACCGCTATCGATTTAGTTATGGACGCCAAGCGAATCGGACACTGAAAAGCATACTGGTACCAGATTTACAAGAAATACCAACCTACGTTAATCAAACGGATACTGCTCGCTATGAAGGTTGCGATAGCCCAGCCTCCAGCGCGCAACCAGAGGCGTTAGATACAAGCGACTGGAAGAGTTTCACGCTCTCGTCATTGTTTGACGTTCGCAAGGGACAGAGATTAACTAAGGCCAACATGCTGCCTGGTTCAGTCCCCTATATCGGGGCATCAGACGCAGCAAATGGAGAGACGGCACGCATTGGGCAAAAAGCCATTCACAAAGCCGGCACTATCAGCGTGAGCTATAACGGCTCGGTTGCTGAGGCTTTCTTTCAAGCTAAGGACTATTGGGCAACAGACGATGTGAATGTGCTTTATCCCAGAGGCTTTAAGCTATCCCCTGCGACGGCACTATTCATTTGTACGCTGATTCGACTAGAGAAATACCGATTTAACTACGGACGAAAATGGCACTTAGAGCGTATGCGGGGCTCAATTATTAAATTACCTGTTACAGAGGCTGATCAACCTGATTGGGCCTTTATGGAACGGTACATAAAGACTCTGCCATACAGCTCTCAGGTTGATTCAAAAGCAATCTAACAAGCGCTTGCAAAGTGACGCGGTTTCACCGCGCACCTGAAGCGGGCGTTAGGCATCAGGGGGATTTTCATGGAACTCACGCAAACTGAAGCGCTACGCGCTTATGCAAAGATGATGAACACATTGGACGTTAGTGCGCTAGAGCCGTTGCTTGCGGACA
>JAHAYB010000185.1 GCA_018384835.1 Comamonas sp. | reverse complement strand
CGAGGGGCAGGTGCGGCCTCGGGCGCTCTGCGGGCAATTAGGCCTTCAGTTAGTATCGCGCCTTGCTTGTTGGCTGGTGCGCCCTCCTTCACCCAGGGGCTGCATTGGTATGCTTGCTCATGAATAGCCGATTAGCGGCTTCCTCTTTTGCTTTGCCCTGCGCTGTGCGCTTTTGTGTCTGTGTCTCAACCTACTCTTTGTCGCTCTCCTTTTTGGTTCATTGTTGCTGCTGGTATTAGCGTTGCCTTGCATATCAGCAAGTTGCCGCCCTCGGTGGCGTTATTGCAGCAGGAGCTAGGCATTTCCTTGATGGATGCGGGTTTTTTACTCTCTACGGTGCAGTTTGCGGGCATGTTGCTGGGTTTGGCCGTGGGTTTGAGTGCCGACCGCTGGGGGCTTAAACGCAGCATGTTGGCCGGTTTGCTCTTGATGGCGACAGGCAGTGTTATCGGTGCGCTAGCCAATAGTTTTATCTGGCTGCTGCTGTGCCGTGTGCTAGAGGGGTTGGGCTTTTTGGTGGCGGTGATGCCTGGCCCGGGGTTGATTCGCCGCCATATTCCAGCGGCGCAACTGGGCAGGCGCATGAGCTTGTGGAGCACCTATATGCCCACCGGGATGACGCTGGGCTTGATTGCCAGCCCCTGGCTGCTGCAAATAGCCTCTTGGCGGGTGCTGTGGCTGGTGCTCGGTGGTATCAGCCTGCTGGCGGCGGTTGCCGTCATGCTTCAGGTTCCGCCAGACCCTGCGCCCTGCGCAGACTCCCCCAACGCCGACGCTGGCTGGCAGCCACGCCTGTTGCTGACCTTGCGCAGCTCGGGGCCTTGGCTGGTGGCTATCAGCTTTATGGTGTATGCGGGGCAGTGGATTGCCATCGTTGGCTTCTTACCCACGGTGTACCAAGCAGGTGGGGTGAGTGCCCAGCTCGCGGGCTTACTCACTGCGTTGGTGAGTATGGTCAATATCGCGGGCAATGTGGCAGCCGGGCAATTGCAACATGCGGGCTGGACACCTCGGCGCATTTTGCAAACGGGCTTTACGGCCATGGGGGTTTGCACGGTGCTAGCGTTCCTGCAAGTGGGGGGAGAGCCGCTGCTGCCGCTGTGGCTGCGCTTTATAGCGATTGCGGCCTTCTCAGCCATTGGGGGGTTGATACCGGGCAGCTTATTTATCTTGGCAGTGCGCCTATCGCCTAGCACGGATACGGTATCTACCACCGTGGGCTTTATGCAGCAATGCTCCAGTATGGGGCAGATGCTGGGGCCGCCGTTGGTGGCTGCTGTCGCTACCTGGGTGGGGGGCTGGCAGTGGACCTGGGTGGTGACAGGCAGTTTTGCCTTGGTGGGCTGGGGCTTGGCCATAGGCATTCAGCGCCAGTGGGAGAAAAACCGCCCTTCGCGCTGATTGGTGGCCATACGTGTTGATATGTGCTGATGTGTGCTGATGTGTGCAAAGCATCAACCCATTCTTGAAAGCGTTAAGCCAGGCTATCCGCCATCTGCTGTGCCAGTTGGCGGGCTTGTTGGGCGTTAGGCGCTTCCACCATGATGCGTAGCAGCGGCTCGGTGCCGCTGGCGCGTATCAGGACGCGGCCTTTGCCTGCCAGCACTTGCTCTGCCTGGGCGCGGGCTTGCGCCAGGCCAGCGTGGTTTTGCCAGTCTTGGTCGGGGTGTAGGCGCACATTGAGCAGCTCTTGCGGGAAAAGCTGCAATCCGCTCAGTAAATCCGCCAAGCTACGCCCGCTGCGAATACAGGCTTGCAGCACTTGCAGGGCGCTAATCAGGCCATCGCCCGTGGAGTGCTTATCCAGCGCCAGCAGGTGGCCAGAGCCTTCGCCGCCCAATTGCCAGCCGTGGGCTTGCAACTGCTCCAGCACATAGCGGTCGCCCACTTTGGCGCGTACAAAGGCAATGCCCTGGGCTTGCAGCGCCAGTTCTACGGCCATATTGGTCATCAACGTTCCCACTACGCCCGGTACGCTTTGGCCTTGTTGTAGGCGCTCTTGCACCATGAGGTAGAGCAGCTCGTCGCCGTTATAGAGGCGGCCTTGGGCATCCACCACCAGCAGGCGGTCGGCATCGCCATCCAGTGCAATGCCGTAGTGGGCATGGTTGGCGCGGACGGCGCGAATCAGGGCATCAGGCTCGGTAGCGCCTACGCCGTCGTTGATGTTGGTGCCGTTGGGCTGGCAGCCAATGGCAATCACTTCCGCGCCCAGCTCGTGAAACACTTGGGGCGCAATGTGGTAGGCCGCACCGTGGGCGGCATCTACAACGATTTTGATGCCGTGCAGGCTCAGGTGGTGGTCAAACGTGCTTTTGCAAAACTCGATATAGCGGCCTGCGGCATCGTCCAGGCGCTGGGCTTTGCCCAGGTCGGCGCTGGCGACCCATTGGGGGGCTTCTTCCAGAGCGGCTTCTACGGCTTCTTCCCAGTCATCGGGTAGTTTGTTGCCTTGGGCGCTGAAGAATTTGATGCCGTTGTCTGGATAGGGGTTGTGGCTGGCGCTGATGACGATGCCCAAATCCGCCCGCTGCGCACGGGTCAGGTAGGCCACGCCGGGCGTGGGCAAAGGTCCTAGCAGCATGACGCTGACCCCGGCGGAGTTCAGCCCGGCTTCCAGCGCGGCCTCCAGCATATAGCCGGAGATGCGGGTGTCTTAGCCAATCAGCACCAGGGGCTGGCTGTGTGGGGTTTTTTGCTGGCTGTTGAGGACGCGCCCGCCAGCGTGACCCAGGCGCAGCACAAAATCAGGGGTGATGGGGTGTTGGCCGACTGTGCCGCGTATGCCGTCGGTGCCGAAAAATTGACGTGCCATATTCTTGGTAGGTAAGGGGAAAGAAGCTTATGTGCTGGCTTCGGGGGCGGGGACTGCTGCGTTGTCCTGCATGGCTTGCCAGACGGCCAGAGCGGCACGAGTGGCAGCCACATCATGGACGCGCACAATACGCGCCCCACGCTCTACGGCTAAAACGGCAGCGGTTACGCTGGGAATCAGGCGCTCTTGCACCGCTAGGCCGGTGACTGCGCCCAAAGAGCTTTTGCGTGACCAGCCCGCCAGCAGCGGGAAGTCTAAGGCCAGCAGCTCGTGCTGCCGCGCCAGCAGCGCAAAGTTTTGTGCCACGGTTTTGCCAAAGCCAATGCCGTAGTCCCAGGTGATGCGGCTGCGCTGCACGCCTTGCTCCAGCAGTTGCTGGCTTTGCGCTTGCAGCAAGGCCAGCACGGGCGGCAATGGGTCGCCCTGCATGGGGGTGGTTTGCATATCCAGCGGGGTGTTGTGCATGTGCATCAGGCAGATGCCGCATTGCGGGTGGCTGGCGACGGCTTGCAGTGCCCCGGGGCGGCGCAGCGCCCATACGTCGTTGATGATGTCTGCGCCCGCATCTAGCACGGCCTGCATCACCTCGGGCTTGTTGGTATCCACGGAAATAGCCACCCCCCAGGCGGCGCAGGCGTTGACCAGGGGCAGCACCCGCGCCAGCTCTTCCTCAGCGGGCACGGGCGGGGAGCCGGGGCGGGTGGATTCACCGCCGATGTCCAGGATATCCGCTCCTTCTTGCAGCAGTTGCTCGGCGTGGCGCAGGGCGGCCTCCACGCTGTGGTGCTGGCCGCCGTCAGAAAAAGAATCAGGCGTGTTGTTGACGATGCCCATGACCAGCGGACGCTCGTCCAGCGGCAGGCGGTAGCGGCTGGTTTGCCAGTAGCGGGCTTGGGCTTCTTGGGCTTCTTTGGCTTGGGGGGCGGCGGGTGAGGTGGTAGCAGTCATGGGTGGAGCAGGTTGGCAGGAGGGGTGATAGCGGGGGTAAAAAAAGGAGTCCCGCAGGACTCCGTAGGTATCAGCACCAGCCTAGTTTAGGCCGCGCTGGGGGAGGGGTCTGGCTCAGAGCCTTCCTCAGCAGCGGGGGCAGAGCCGTCGCTCGATGAGGGGCTATCGCCATCGCCGGGCTTGTGCGCTGGGGGCTGCCAGTCTTTGGGTGGGCGTGGTGCTTTGCCAGCCATGATGTCGTCTAGCTGCTCCATGTCGATGGTTTCCCACTCCAGCATGGCCTTGGCCATGGCGTGCATTTTGTCGGCGTTGTCTTCAATCAGCTTGCGTGCCAGGCTGTATTGCTCGTCGATGATGCGGCGCACCTCGGCATCGACTTTCTGCATGGTTTCTTCGCTGATATTGCTGGGCTTGCTCATGGAGCGCCCCAGGAAAGGCTCGCCCTCTTGCTCGGCATAGACCATAGGGCCTAAAGCATCCGTCATGCCGTAGCGCGTGACCATATCGCGGGCAATCTGCGTGGCGCGTTCAAAGTCGTTGCTCGCTCCGGTGGTCATTTGGTGCATGAACACTTCTTCGGCAATGCGGCCACCAAAGAGCATGGCAATCTGGTTGAGCATGAACTCTTTGTCGTAGGAGTAGCGGTCTTTTTCCGGCAGGCTCATGGTCACGCCCAGAGCGCGGCCACGGGGGATGATGGTGACTTTATGCACCGGGTCGCACTT
Organism: Comamonas sp.; assembly: GCA_018384835.1. GTDB lineage: Bacteria > Pseudomonadota > Gammaproteobacteria > Burkholderiales > Burkholderiaceae_C > Comamonas. The sequence continues at coordinate 41 of JAHAYB010000185.1, read as the reverse complement.
GGGCAGCAGGCGGCCAATCAGGGCGTGGCCGGCTTCGTGGT
>JAHAYB010000164.1 GCA_018384835.1 Comamonas sp. | reverse complement strand
GGCATGAGCGGCGTGATGCTGCGCGGCTCTGGCATTGCCTGGGATTTGCGCAAAAAGCAGCCCTACGAGGTGTATGCCGATATGGATTTCGACATCCCCGTGGGCAAAGAGGGCGATTGCTACGACCGCTACCTGGTGCGCGTGGCCGAGATGCGCCAATCCGTGCGCATCATGCAGCAATGCGTGGCCTGGCTCAAAGCCAACCCTGGCCCAGTAATTACCGACAACCGCAAAGTCGCCCCTCCTCCACGCGAGCGCATGAAAGAGGGCATGGAAGACCTGATTCACCACTTCAAGCTGTTCTCGGAAGGGATGCGTGTGCCCGAGGGCGAAGCCTACGCAGCGGTGGAGCACCCCAAAGGGGAGTTTGGTATCTACATGGTCAGTGACGGCGCGAACAAGCCTTACCGCCTGAAGATTCGCGCCCCAGGCTTTGCCCACCTGTCCGCCTATGACGAACTCACGCGTGGGCACATGATTGCCGATGCCGTGGCCGTAATTGGCACCATGGATATCGTGTTCGGAGAGATTGACCGATGATTACGGAAGCGACCAAAGCACGCTTTGCGCGTGAAGTGGCCAAATACCCCGCTGACCAAAAGCGCTCGGCGGTGATGGCTTGCCTGTCCATCGTGCAGCAAGAACAAGGCTGGGTTAGCCAGGAGAGCGAGGCCGTGATTGCCGAGTACCTAGGCATGTCGCAGGTGGCGGTGCATGAAGTGACCACCTTCTACGATATGTACAACCAGCACCCCGTGGGCAAGTACAAGCTGGACGTATGCACCAACTTGCCCTGCCTGCTGCGCAACGGCTATGAGGCACTGGCTCACCTGGAGCAAAAACTGGGCATCAAAATGGGCGAGACCACAGACGATGGCCTGTTTACCCTCCAGCAGTGTGAATGCCTAGGCTCTTGCGCTGATGCGCCGGTGATGCTGGTCAATGACCGCAATATGTGCAGCTTTATGGAAAACGAACGTCTTGACGAGCTGATTGATGGCCTGCGGGCTGCGGAGGGCAAAGCATGATGAACGCAGCAGCGCAAGCAGTGCTGGCCAAATTTGCCGCCAGTGGGAAAGAAACCTGCTTTCATGGCCGCCATATCGAGCCGCAAATCTACGCCGATTTGAACGGCAGCAACTGGGGTCTGAAAGACTATGAAGCGCGAGGCGGCTATGCAGCTTTGCGCACCATCTTGGGTAAAGACGGCGGCGAAGGTCTGACCCAGGATGCGGTGATTGCCACCCTCAAGGAATCAGCCTTGCGTGGCCGAGGCGGCGCGGGCTTTCCTACCGGGCTGAAGTGGAGCTTTATGCCCCGCCAGTTCCCCGGTGAAAAATACGTGGTGTGCAACTCTGACGAGGGCGAACCCGGTACCTGCAAAGACCGCGAAATCCTCATGCACAACCCCCATACGGTGATTGAGGGCATGATTATTGCCGGCTTCGCCATGGGCGCGTGCGCTGGTTACAACTACATCCACGGTGAAATTTTCCGCGCCTACGAGCGTTTTGAGGAAGCCTTGGAAGAAGCCCGCGCCGCTGGTTACTTGGGCAAGAACATCATGGGCAGCAATTTCAGCTTTGAGCTGTTTGCCCACCATGGCTTTGGCGCTTACATCTGCGGTGAAGAAACCGCCCTGCTGGAATCGCTAGAGGGCAAAAAAGGCCAGCCACGCTTCAAACCGCCGTTTCCGGCCAGCTTTGGTCTGTATGGCAAGCCCACCACCATCAACAACACCGAAACTTTTGCCGCCGTGCCCTGGATTATTCGCAACGGTGGTAATGCCTATCTGGAAGTGGGTAAGCCCAATAACGGCGGCACGAAAATCTATTCGGTCAGCGGTGACGTGAACCTGCCGGGCAACTATGAAGTGCCCATGGGCACACCGTTTTCCACGCTGCTGGAGCTGGCCGGTGGTGTGCGCACTGGGCGCAAGCTCAAGGCTGTGATTCCCGGTGGTTCTTCTTCGCCCGTGGTGCCTGCCGACATGATGATGGAATGCACCATGGACTATGACAGCATTGCCAAGGCTGGCTCCATGCTGGGCTCGGGCGCGGTGATTGTCATGGACGACTCGCGTGACATGGTGGAATGCCTGCTGCGCCTGTCTTACTTTTACCAGCACGAGTCCTGCGGCCAATGCACGCCTTGCCGAGAAGGCACGGGCTGGCTGTGGCGTGTGGTCAAGCGCATTCATGAAGGCAAGGGTCGTCCAGAAGATATTGCCTTGCTCGATGAGGTTGCTGGCAACATCATGGGGCGTACCATTTGCGCCCTGGGTGATGCGGCGGCTATGCCTGTACGCGCCATGATTAAGCATTTCCGTCATGAATTTGAAGCCAAAATCGCAGCCGCTGCCCAGACCAGCGCTGTGGCCGCTTGAGGTGCGAAAAAGATATGGTTGAAATTGAACTAGACGGCAAAAAAGTCGAGGTCGCACCCGGCAGCATGGTGATGCACGCTGCGGAAAAAGCGGGTGTGTACATTCCCCATTTTTGCTACCACAAGAAACTCTCTATTGCTGCCAACTGCCGCATGTGCTTGGTAGAGGTGGAAAAAGCCCCCAAGGCTTTGCCCGCCTGCGCCACCCCCGTGACCGAAGGCATGATTGTGCGCACCAAGAGCAAAAAAGCCTTGGAAGCCCAGCAATCGGTGATGGAGTTTTTGCTCATCAATCATCCACTGGACTGCCCCATCTGCGACCAAGGCGGTGAATGCCAGTTGCAAGACTTGGCCGTAGGTTATGGCGCTGGTGCTTCGCGTTATGGTGAAGAAAAGCGCGTGGTCAAAGCCAAGGGCATAGGCCCGCTAGTCTCTACCGAAGAGATGACACGTTGCATCCACTGCACCCGCTGCGTTCGCTTTGGCGAAGAAATTGGCGGCGTGATGGAGCTGGGCATGATTAACCGTGGTGAACATGCTGAAATCACCACCGTCAAGGGCGATACCCTGGATTCAGAGCTATCGGGTAACGTCATTGATCTGTGCCCCGTGGGTGCGCTGACCAGCAAGCCCTTCCGCTACAGCGCCCGTACTTGGGAGATGTCGCGCCGCAAATCCATCAGCCCCCACGACTCCACCGGTGCCAACCTGATTGTGCAGGTCAAAAACCACAAGGTGCTGCGCGTGGTTCCCATGGAGAACGAGGCCGTCAACGAATGCTGGATTGCTGACCGCGACCGCTTCTCTTACGAAGCTCTGAACAGCGAAGAGCGCCTGACTGCCCCCATGATTAAGCAAGGCGGCAACTGGCAGGAAGTGGACTGGCCAACAGCGCTGGAATATGTGGCCTCGGGCTTCAAACAAATCAAAGGCCAGCATGGCGCGGCCAGCATGGGTGCATTACTCAGCCCCCACAGCACCCTGGAAGAGCTGCACCTGGCCACCCAGCTGATGCGCGCCCTGGGCAGTGACAACATCGACCACCGCTTGCGCCATGCGCAGTTTATGCCCGCTGAAGGGGTGCGCTGGCTGGGCATGTCGATTGCTGCCCTGCAAGAGCTGCAAACCGCTTTGGTGGTTGGCTCTGACCTGCGCAAAGACCACCCCCTGTTTGCCCAGCGTGTGCGCCAGGCAGCCAAGCGTGGTTGCAAAGTGTTTAGCCTGCATAGCCAGGCAAATGATTGGGCCATGCCTGTGCAAGCCCAAGTCACCGTGCCCGCTGCCCAATGGGCGCAGGTCTTGGCTGGCATTGCCGCCGCCGTGGCGCAGGCCAAGGGCGTGCAAGCCCCGGTTGCCGCCCAGGCAGACGAGGCAGCACAAGCCATTGCCCAAGCCCTGATGGCTGGTGAGCGCAAAGCCATCTTGCTAGGCAACGGCGCAGCCCACCATGCCCACGCGGCTGAACTGCTGGCGCTGGCGCAGTGGATTGCTGGCCAAACCGGTGCCCACGTCGGCTACCTGACCGAAGCGGCCAACACCGTAGGCGCTCAATGGGTGCAGGCACAGCCCCAGGCCGATGGCCTGAACGCCGCGCAAATGCTCGGTGGTGGTATCAAGGCGGCTTTGCTGCTCAATACCGAACCTGCTTTCGATAGCGCAGCAGGTGCGCAAGGCTTGGCGCAGGCGGAAATGGTGGTCACCCTCAGCCCCTTCAAAGCCAATATGGACATCAGCGATGTGCTGCTGCCCATTGCACCCTTTACCGAAACTTCGGGCACTTTTGTCAACGCCGAAGGGCGGGTGCAGGGCTTCCATGCCGTTGTGCGTCCCTTGGGTGAAACCCGTCCGGCGTGGAAAGTGCTGCGCGTTCTGGCCAATCTGCTAGAGCTGCCTGGCTTTGACTACGAATCCTCCCAAGAGGTGCTGGCCGCTGCCATTGGCAACGAAACTGCGCAAGCGCCTACCCAGATTCTGAGCAATAGCACCAAGGTACCCGTCACCTTGCCAGAGGGCGCTGTGCCCCAGCCGGTGGTTGCCAGCATTTACCAGCTCGATGGCTTGGTGCGCCGCGCACCGGCTTTGCAGCAAACAGCGGATGCCCGCCTGGCTGTCCAGGCTGACAATCAAGGGAGTGCAACAGCATGATTGATGCGCTGAAAAACGGTGGTGCCGGCCTGATTGCCGCACCTTGGTGGACAGACATGGCCTGGCCTGTGCTGTGGATTTTGCTGGGCATTGTGGCCATTGTTGCGCCGCTGATGATTGCCGTGGCCTACCTCACCTTGTGGGAGCGCAAGCTGCTGGGCTGGATGCAAAACCGTCTCGGCCCCAACCGCGTAGGTCCCTGGGGTTTGCTGCAACCCATGGCGGACGGCCTGAAGCTGCTGACCAAAGAACTCATCATGCCCACGGCGGCGGCCAAGGGCTTGTTCTATGTGGGGCCGGTAATGGCCATCATGCCTGCCCTGGCGGCCTGGGTGGTGATTCCTTTTGCGCCTGATGTAGCCTTGTCTAACGTTAATGCTGGTATTTTGCTGGTCATGGCGATTACCTCGATTGAGGTCTATGGCGTGATTATTGCGGGCTGGGCTTCCAACTCGAAATACGCTTTCCTGGGCGCTTTGCGTGCCTCGGCGCAAATGGTGAGCTATGAAATTGCCATGGGCTTTTGCTTCTTGGTGGTCATCATGGTCACCCAAAGCATGAACCTGACGGAAATTGTCCTCAGCCAAGGGCGTGGTCAGTTTGCTGACATGGGCTTTGGCATTCTGTCCTGGAACTGGCTGCCACTACTGCCCATCTTCATGGTGTATCTGATTTCTGCCGTCGCAGAAACCAACCGCCACCCCTTCGACGTGGTGGAAGGCGAGGCGGAGATTGTGGCCGGTCACATGGTGGAGTATTCCGGTATGGGCTTTGCCGTGTTCTTCTTGGCTGAATATGCTGCCATGTGGCTGGTATCGATTTTGGCGGTGATTATGTTCCTGGGCGGCTGGCTGCCACCCGTGGGCTTCCTGTCCTTTATCCCTGGCTGGATTTGGCTGGCACTGAAGACGGCAGCGGTGGTATCCATGTTTATCTGGATTCGCGCTACCTTCCCGCGTTATCGCTATGACCAAATCATGCGTTTGGGCTGGAAAATTTTCATCCCAGTCACCCTGGTGTGGCTGATTGTTGTGGGCGTGTGGTTGCACTCTCCCTGGAATATCTGGAATTGAGGAGAGAGTAATGACTGCCGTAGCTAGTACGCCTTTTTCCATCAAGGATTTTTTGAAGAGCTTCATGCTGGTGGAGCTGTTCAAGGGCATGGCTTTGACCGGGCGCTATGCGTTTGCACGCCGCGTCACCATTGAATATCCGGAAGAAAAAACCCCGCTGTCCCCGCGTTTTCGCGGCCTGCACGCCCTGCGCCGTTACGACAATGGCGAGGAACGCTGCATTGCCTGCAAGCTGTGCGAGGCCGTATGCCCCGCCATGGCTATTACCATTGAGTCGCACCAGCGCGACGATGGTTCGCGCCGCACAACGCGCTACGACATTGACTTGACCAAGTGCATTTTCTGCGGCTTTTGTGAAGAAAGCTGCCCCACCGACTCCATCGTGGAAACTCAGATTTTTGAATACCACGGTGAAAAGCGCGGCGATTTGTACTACACCAAGGACATGTTGCTGGCGGTGGGCGACCGTTATGAGGCTGATATTGCTGCCGCTAAAGCAGCAGATGCCAAATACCGCTGATCGTTCCAGCCATTTCTATACAGAAAGACCTGCAACATGGATATCCAGACTGGTTTCTTTTATTTTTTCGCCGCAGTGCTGCTGTATTCAGCCCTGCGAGTGATTACATCGCGCAACCCCGTTCATGCGGCTTTGCATTTGATTTTGGGGTTTTCCCAAGCGGCAGCTATTTGGCTATTACTTAAAGCAGAGTTTTTAGGTATTTTGCTGGTAGTGGTTTATATGGGGGCGGTGATGGTGCTGTTCCTATTTGTAGTGATGATGCTGGACATCCGCATCGACCGTGTGCGTGATAGCTTTTGGAAACATTTTCCAGTGGCTGCCACCATTGGCGCTTTGATTGCCCTGGAAATGGCCATGGTGCTGATGGGCGGTTTCGGCGCTATTGACCAGGCCAAGCCCATGGCTGAATTGCTGGATGCCCAGGGTCAGGTACTGCCTTACTCCAACACCCAGGCACTGGGTCGCTTGCTCTATACCCAGTACCTCTATCCCATAGAAATTGCCGCTATTATTTTGCTAGTGGCTATGATTGCAGCGATTGCACTGACTCTGCGCAAACGCCCTGATGCTAAGGCGACCGATGCTGCTGCGCAAATTGGCGCTAAAGCCCAAGACCGTCTGCGCATTGTTAAAATGCCTGCCACCCAGGCAGCCAAAGTGGAGAACCAATAATGACTTTGACATTAGGGCATTTCCTGACCTTGGGTGCCATGTTGTTTGCCATGTCAGTGATTGGCATTTTCTTGAACCGTCGTAACCTGATTGTGTTGCTGATGGCTATCGAGATGATGCTACTGGCGGTGAATATGAACTTTGTGGCCTTCTCCCACTACCTGGGCGATGTGCATGGCCAGGTGTTCGTCTTCTTTATCCTGACGGTTGCTGCTGCTGAAGCCGCTATTGGCCTAGCCATTTTGGTGCTGCTCTTCCGTAATAAGTCCAATATCAATGCGGAAGATCTCAACCTCCTCAAGGGTTGATTGACCGATATTTACGCAAGGTTCAGAAGAATGAGTTCAACACTTTCTGCATCGATGCTGTTGGCGGTGCCTTTGACACCGCTGGCAGGCTCTGTCTTGGCGGGTATATTTGGCACGGCTTTTGGCGGCAATAAATTTGGCCGGGGTATTAGCCATAGCGTCACCATTTTGGGCGTGCTGATTTCCTTCATCCTATCGGCTCTGGTGTTTCAAGCCGTGCTCCATGAAGGGGCACGCTTTGATGAGACTATTTACGAATGGATGGTGATTGGTGGTGTAAAAATGGAAATTGGCTTTCTGGTCGATTCCATTACCGCCATGATGATGTGCGTTGTCACCTTTGTATCGCTGATGGTACACATCTACACCATGGGCTATATGTCGGAAGACGATGGCTATAACCGCTTCTTCTCCTACATCTCGTTGTTTACCTTCTCCATGCTGATGCTGGTGATGAGTAACAACCTGCTCCAGCTCTTCTTTGGCTGGGAGGCGGTGGGTTTGGTGTCTTACCTCTTGATTGGCTTTTACTTCAAGAAGGAAACGGCTATTTTTGCCAATATGAAGGCATTTTTAGTCAACCGCGTGGGTGACTTTGGCTTTATCGTTGGTATTGGCTTGGTGGCGGCTTATGCTGGCACATTTAACTATGCCGAGATTTTTGCCCAACTGCCCAAGATGGAGCAGGTCACCATGCCCGGCACAGGCTGGCAAGTGCTGTCGGCAATTGGCATTTGCCTGTTTATTGGTGCCATGGGTAAATCGGCGCAGTTTCCTCTGCACGCCTGGCTGCCAGATTCCATGGAAGGCCCCACGCCTATTTCCGCACTGATTCACGCCGCTACCATGGTGACGGCAGGTATCTTTATGGTGGCGCGTATGTCGCCCCTATATGAGCTGTCGGATACGGCCTTGAGCTTTATCTTGGTAATGGGCGCTATCACTGCGTTGTTTATGGGTATTTTGGGTATTATCCAAAATGACATTAAACGGGTGATTGCCTACTCCACACTATCGCAGCTAGGTTATATGACAGTGGCCTTGGGAGCATCGGCTTATTCTGTGGCTGTATTCCACCTGATGACCCACGCTTTCTTCAAAGCCCTGCTGTTCCTTGGGGCTGGCTCGGTCATTATGGGTATGCACCACAACCAGGATATCCGCTGGATGGGTGGGGTGCGTAAATACATGCCCATTACCTGGCTGACCTTCCTGCTGGGTAATCTGGCCTTGATTGGCACGCCTTTCTTCTCTGGCTTTTATTCCAAAGATGCCATTATCGAAGCGGTTCATGCTTCTACCCTGCCGGGTGCTGGCTTTGCCTACTTCTCGGTGATTGCGGGTGTGTTTATTACCGCCTTCTATTCGTTCCGCTTGTACTGGATTGTGTTCCACGGTAAAGAGCGCTACGACCAAAACCCCGAGCCGCATCACCACGATGATGACCACGGCCACGGTCATGATGCCAAGCCCAAGGAATCGCCCTGGGTGGTCACGCTGCCCCTGGTATTGCTGGCCGTGCCCTCGGTGGTAATTGGTGCCATGGCTTTAATGCCTATGCTGTTTGGTGACTTCTTCAGTGGCGTAATCACCGTTGACCATGCCAAACACCCCGCTATGACGGTATTGGCCGAAGAGATTCACGGCTGGGTTCCCATGGCGATTCATGGCTTTACAGCTTTGCCCTTCTGGCTGGCTTTGGCCGGGGTGGCGGTGTCTTACCTGTTCTATATGGTCAAGCCCGATATTCCAGCCTATATCAAAGACATCAGCCAGAAAATTGGTCTGTACCAAGTGCTGGAAGGCAAATATGGTGTGGACTGGGTGTATGAAAATATCTTTGCCCGTGGCGCACGTGCTTTTGGCACTTTGTTCTGGCGTGCTGGTGACCAAGCGATTATTGACGGTGCTTTAGTCAATGGTTCTTGGAAGCTGGTGGGCAAGATTGCTTCCATCGTGCGCTGGTTCCAGTCCGGTTATATCTACCACTACGCGTTGGTTATGATTTTGGGTATTTTTGCCCTCATGACCTACTTCGTGTGGCTCAACAAGTAAGGGAAGAAAAAAATGGGTTTGTTGAGTCTTGCCATTTGGGTTCCCATCGCCTTCGGTATTCTGTTGTTAATGCTGGGGCGTGAGAGCCAAGTCGGTGCAGTGCGCTGGCTGGCTTTAATAGGGGCTATTGCGGGTCTGTTTGTGACCTTGCCCTTGATCAGTGGCTTTGACAACAGCACTGCCAGTATGCAGTTTGTTGAAAAAGCCTTGTGGATTGAGCGTTTCAATATCCACTACCACCTGGGGGTGGATGGCTTGTCTTTCTGGTTTGTGCCCCTGACGGCTTTTATCACCGTGATTGTGGTGATTGCCTCGTGGAGCAATATTACCGAGCGTGTGAACCAGTATATGGGTGCTTTCCTGGTGCTCTCTGGTTTGATGATTGGGGTATTTGCTGCCTTGGACGGCCTGCTGTTCTACGTCTTTTTTGAGGCGACCTTGATTCCCATGTACCTGATTATTGGTATCTGGGGTGGCCCCAAGCGTATTTATGCGGCTTTCAAGTTCTTCCTCTACACCTTGCTGGGTTCTTTGCTAACGCTGGTGGCGATTATTTATCTATATAACGCCGCTGGGGGTAGTTTTGATATCCTGACCTGGCATCAACTGCCACTGGGCAAGTTGCCGCAAACTTTGGTGTTCTTTGCCTTTTTCGCTGCTTTTGCGGTGAAAGTACCCATGTTCCCCGTCCACACTTGGTTGCCTGACGTACACGTGGAAGCGCCTACAGGCGGCTCTGCGGTGCTGGCAGCGATTATGTTGAAGCTGGGCGCTTATGGCTTTCTGCGCTTTTCCATGCCGATTGCTCCAGATGCAGCGCGTGAATGGGCTTGGCTGATTATTACCCTATCGCTGATTGCCGTTATTTACGTCGGTGTGGTGGCCTTGGTGCAAAGGGATATGAAAAAGCTGGTGGCTTATTCGTCTGTAGCGCACATGGGTTTTGTCACCTTGGGTTTCTTCGTTTTTAACGATATTGGTGTGGCTGGCGGCATTGCACAGATGATTGCCCACGGCTTTGTTTCTGGCGCTATGTTCCTGTGTATTGGCGTGCTGTACGACCGTGTGCATTCGCGTGAAATTGCCGATTACGGCGGTGTGGTCAATACCATGCCCAAGTTTGCCGCCTTTGCGCTGCTGTTCTCCATGGCCAACTGCGGCCTGCCAGCGACAGCAGGTTTTGTGGGTGAATGGATGGTGATTATTGCCGCCGTGAAGTTTGACTTCTGGATTGGCATTCTGGCCGCCTCTGCCGTGGTCTGGGGGGCTGCCTATTCGCTGTGGATGTACAAGCGCGTCTATCTGGGTCCTGTCACCAATGACAATGTGCGCAACCTCAAAGACTTGAATGGCCGCGAATTCCTGGTTTTAGGCGTGCTGGCTATTGCGGTATTGGCCATGGGTGTCTATCCCAAGCCGTTTACGGATGTGATTGACCCCTCGGTGCAGCAGCTCTTGCAGCACGTGGCGCAGTCCAAGCTTCCTTGATTTTTGCAACCAGACTGACTGAACGGAGAAATTTTTCCAATGATTGACAATATCAGCTGGATTGCCGTTTACCCCGAAATTATTTTGGCGGTAATGGGCTGTGTAATTACTTTGGCAGACTTGGGCGTTAAAAGCCAGCGTCGCACAGCTACCTATATTCTGACTTTACTGACCCTGGGCGTAGTGGCGGTGATGCAGGCGGTGTATGCCTCCAATGGCAATACCGTTTACGCTTGGAATGACATGCTCGTCTCCGATGCCATGGGCAACTGGCTTAAATGCTTTGCCACGGTGGCCATGATGGTGACTTTGGTCTATGCCCGCCCCTATGCGGCAGACCGGGGCATGTTGGGCAATGGTGGGGAGTTGTTTACCCTGTCGTTGTTTAGCCTTTTGGGCATCTTTGTAATGATTAGCGGTAATAACCTGCTGGTGATTTACTTGGGGCTGGAGCTGCTCACCCTGTCCAGCTATGCCCTGGTGGCTTTGCGCCGTGATAACGAAGTGGCTGTAGAAGCGGCCATGAAGTATTTTGTACTGGGCGCAATGGCCAGCGGCTTCTTGCTCTATGGCATGTCCATGGTGTATGGCGCAACCGGTTCTTTGGATATTGGTGGTATTTTCTCCGCAGTGGATGCCGGTACTATCAGCCCCCAGATTCTGGTGTTTGGCTTGGTATTTATTGTGGCGGGCTTGGCCTTCAAACTGGGGGCAGTGCCTTTTCACATGTGGATTCCCGACGTGTACCACGGTGCGCCTACTGCCATTACCCTCATGATTGGCGGTGCGCCCAAATTGGCCGCCTTCGCTATCGTAATGCGCCTGCTGGTTGATGGCCTGTTGCCCCTGGCGCATGATTGGCAGCAAATGCTGGCATTGCTGGCCATAGCCTCTTTGCTGATTGGTAACGTGGTGGGTGTGGTGCAAACCAACGTTAAGCGTATGCTGGCTTATTCCACTATTTCGCATATGGGCTTTTTGCTGCTGGGCTTAATGTCCGGTGTCGTTCCCGGTGTGACCGATGCCACAGCAACGGCTGAAAATGCCTATAGCGCTTCCATGTTCTACGTGGTGACTTATGTGCTAACTGCTTTGCCAGCATTTGGCGTGGTGGTTTTACTGGCACGCCAAGGTTTTGAAGCTGAAGAAATTGCTGATTTTGCAGGCTTGAACCAACGCAGCCCCCTGTATGCCGGGATTATGGCGATTTGCCTGTTCTCGCTGGCTGGTATTCCGCCCTTGGTGGGCTTCTACGCCAAACTGGCAGTATTGGAAGCCTTGGTTGCAACGGGTCAAACCTTCTATATTGGCTTGGCGGTGTATGCCGTGCTGATGTCGTTGATTGGCGCGTTCTTCTACCTGCGTTTGGTGAAGGTGATGTATTTTGATGCACCCAGCCCTGCGTTGGCAGATATGCAGCAGCCTGTGACGACTGCTCCCCTGGATGTGCGCTCGGTGCTGACGGTGAATGGCTTCTTGGTATTGTTGCTGGGTATTTTCCCCGGTGGCTTGATGGCCTTGTGTGCCGATGCCATTATGCGAGCCTTGCATTGATAGGTTTTTATTTTTAGGAGTGCTGTCTCAGTGACGCAAACCGCCTCTGTCTGGCTGGTTATTTTGGCGGCTTTTTTGGCCGCCAATCTGCCTTTTTTCTCTGAGCGTTGGATGATTGCTGGCCCGCACCCTGCCCACAAAACCAGCAAACCTTTATGGGGGCGCTTATTAGAGCTGGCAGTTTTGTATGTGGTGGTAGGTGCTTTAGCCTTATTACTAGAGCAGCGTGCTGGTCAGATTTACCCCCAAGGCTGGGAGTTTTATGCCGTAACCATTACTTTATTTTTAACGCTGGCGTTTCCTGGATTTGTTTATCGTTATTTGGGTAAGCACCGTAGTTAGTTATAAAGTTTATGCGCTTGTTGGCCAAGCAATTGGCATTTTTATTAAATAAACGGCATCTCTGCATATTATGCAAGATGCCGTTTTTTGTGTAAAAGGCATTAACAAGGTATGAAAGTATTAGATTTGTACTGTAGCCAAGGCCATGTGTTTGAAGGGTGGTTTGGTTCTGAAAAAGATTTTCAACAGCAGCGTAGCGCTGGATTTTTACAATGCCCTTTATGCGGTTGTGTACATATTGAAAAAGGGCTGAGTGCGCCACGCCTGAATCTGGGGGCAGCGAAGCCTAAGGCAGAGCCTGCGCATTCAACCCGTCAGCAAGCGCCAGTCTCTCCACCATCAGCGCCGCCGCTACCGGCGTTGGCTACGGAGCAACATGCCAACTTGCGTGCTTTGCAGGCGGCATGGATGAAAGCCTCGCGTGTTGCGGTCAAAAATAGCGAGGATGTGGGTGCGCATTTTGCCGAGCAGGCGTTGCAGATGCACCGTGGGGAACTGGAAGAAAAACCCATTCGAGGCCAAGCCAGCCTAGAGCAAGCACGTGAGCTATTAGAAGAAGGGGTGGCGATTATGCCGTTGATGCTGCCTAAAGATGGTGGAGAGAATTTGCAATAATAAATAAGGGAACAATCCATTTTGTGTGTGATTTCTAATTTTTTAATGAGGCCATTGAAATGACACAGAACCAGTTTGTGCCCATAAAAAATAGCGCCAAAAGTCAAATCCCTACAATTACCAGCCATGAGCTTGATTACCTGCTGCCCCTCTTGTGCGACCCAGTTTCGCTTGGTTGCTGACCAGCTCCGTATCTCTGACGGCTGGGTGCGCTGTGGGCGCTGCCAAGAGGTGTTTGATGCCAAGCAATACTTGCAGGAGCCGCAGCCACAGCCACAGGCACTAGAACAACCCCTTACCCCTCCCCCGCCTGAGCAGGCCATACAGCCACCAGCGCAGCCTGCCCCGGAACCAGAACCAGAGCCGCAACCCGAGCCAGAGCCAGAGCCAGAGCCACAGCCAGAGCCAGAGCCAATTTTTACCGTTTTGGCGCATGAAGCACTGGAGGATTTGCCAGAGCCAACGTTTGAGCTGGATTTTGCGCTAGATACCCCACTGCCCGACCCCTTGGCGCAAGCACACACGACTTCTGAGCCAACGCTAGAGCCACAGCCCGCGTCCGCGTCCACATCCGCACTCGCGCCAGAGTTGGCGCTGCCTTTGCCGCCGATACCGCGTTTTCAGCCTCAGCCTCCGCCAGCGCTGCCTAGTTCGCTTAGTCCGCTACCTGCGCCCGCTGATAGCGTGGATACCCCCTTTTCTGCCCCCCTCGTAGAGGAGGAGCAGTCAGCGCCCGAACCAGCGCTAACGCCTGCACCTGCACCTGCACCTGCACCTGTTTTAGACCCGACGCCAGCCCTTGACCCCCAGCCCAGCCTACAGCCAGAGCCACCCAGCAGCGCCGAACCTACCCCGCATGAGCAGCCGCCCCTTTCCCCCACGTTGGCCGATGACGGCGCAGACAGCCCGCCGGGCGATGCCCTTGGTGAGGACTGGGGCAATGCGCAGCAGAACCACGCAATCAACGATGGGCACGATAGCGGCTTGGAGCCTAGCCTGCCGCATGAGGACTGGCACACCGGCATCGACACCGACACCGACGCACACACCGCCCCGCGCCTAGAAGATGATGCCCACCTGCCCAGCTTTATGCGCCAAGCCCAGCGCCAAGCACGCCAGCAAGAGCGCTGGAGCCACCCCTGGCTGCGCTTTGGCAGCGGTATGTTGTTGGTGTTACTGCCTTTGGCCTTGGTGGTGCAAATTTTGCTCTACCAGCGCAACAGCTTGGCCGCGCATGTGCCTTTGTTGCGCCCTTGGTTATCGGGGGCGTGTTACTTGGCCGGGTGCGAGGTGCAAGCCCCGCGCAGCATTGGGGATTTGGTGGTTTCTGGCTCTTCGTTTACGGCGGGGGCGGGCGCTGCGCCAGGCCAGCCCCAGCCCTATCGCCTGGGCTTGAGCATTGCCAATCAAGCCAACACCATGGTGGCTATGCCTGCGTTGGAATTAACCTTAACGGATGCCCAAGACCAGGTGCTGGCGCGAAAAATTTTGCCCCTCAGCGCATTGGGCGCTCCGCCTCATATTGGCTCGCGTGCCGAGTGGAGTACCACCTTACCCCTGCAAGTGCAAGAGCTGCCCCAGCCGATTGCCGGTTATCGGGTGCTGTTGTTCTATCCCTAGAACGCTGCTGCTGGTGCTCCCTTCGACTGCGCTCAGGGAGCGGGTTATGCCAAGTTGGCTGAGCGTAGTCGAAGCCAGTAGCTGAAGCCAGCCCTTGGGCTGTTGTGCCCAGTGCTCCCTTCGACTGCGCTCAGGGAGCGGGTTATGCCAGACTGTGCTCAGGGGGTGGATAGTGCATTTCGCTCAGGGGGCGAGTCGCTTTCCATTACGCTTGGGCTACATTTTTGGACTCTGTTTTTTTGAAAGGGGATTTGCCATGCAAGCCACTTCTGCTATTTCTCCCCCCGCTCCTACCTCCGCACCCGCACCTGCACCAACCGCAGACCGGCGACCCCGTGTTCTACTGGTCGATGACGAGCCTACCAACCTGCAAGTGCTGCGCCAAATTTTGCAGGCTGACTACCGCCTGCAATTTGCTACCGATGGCGCACGCGCCCTGCAACTAGCGCGTGAGCAGCAGCCCCAGCTCATCTTGCTAGATGTGATGATGCCCGGCATGAGCGGCCATGAGGTGTGCCAAGCCCTGAAGGCCGATGCGGCTACTGCCGCAATTCCGGTGATTTTTGTCACGGCGTTAAGCGATGCCAGTGATGAGGCGCATGGCCTTTCCGTCGGGGCGGTGGACTACATTACCAAGCCCGTCAATGCTGCTGTGGTGCGGGCGCGGGTGAAAACCCATTTATCCCTGGTGCGGGTGGATGAGCTGCTGGAGTCGCGCCTGCAAATTGTTGAGCGCCTGGGCCGCGCCGCTGAGTACAAAGACAACGAGACGGGGATGCACGTTATCCGCATGAGCCGCTTCTCTCAAGCGCTGGCGCTGGCCGCTGGCTGCGACCCACAGTGGGCAGAAGACTTGCTACACGCTGCGCCCATGCACGATGTGGGCAAAATCGGCATTCCCGATGCCATCTTGCAAAAGCCGGGCAAGCTCACCGATGAGGAATGGGTGGTGATGCGCACCCACCCCCAAATTGGGGCAGAAATTATTGGTAAAGACCATTCCAGTATTTTGCAACTGGCCTACTCGGTGGCGCTGTACCACCACGAGAAATGGAATGGCAAGGGCTACCCCTTTGGCCTAGCGGGCGAGGCTATTCCGCTAGAGGCGCGTATTGTGGCCATTGCCGATGTGTTTGATGCGCTAACCTCCATCCGCCCCTACAAAAAAGCGTGGACGGCTGACGATGCCCTGGCGCTGATTGAGTCCGAGGCCGGCCAGCACTTTGACCCGCAACTGGTGGCGCACTTTCTACCGCTTAAAGAGGAGCTGCTAGCCATCCGCGAGCGCTGGGCAGATGTATGGGTGTAGCGTTCCTCAGACCCTTGGAGATAAATACCACCTAGCGAGCCAGCAAGTTGGCCTGAAATTTGCTTACACTCTGTGGGTATTTTTTTCCAAGCAATTTAATTTTTTTCGGAGGTGTTTTCATGCACACATTCACCCCTATGCGCACAGCCCGGGCTGGGGTGCAAAAAGGTTTTACCCTGATTGAGCTGATGATTGTGGTGGCCATCATCGGCATTTTGGCCGCTGTGGCGCTGCCCGCTTACCAAGACTACACCAAACGCGCCCACGTGACGGAAGGCTTGTCCTTGGCCAGTGGGGCTAAATCGGCGGTGACGGAGTATTTCGCTTCTGAAGGTACTTGGCCAACTAGTAACACTATGGCGGGTATTGCAGCTTCCAATGTCATCAAGGGCAATGCTGTAAAAAGAGTTGCTGTGAGTAGTGTTACTACTGGGGGTACAACTGTTGGCCAGATTGCGATCACCTTTGGGAGCAAGGTGCAGAATAATGCAACCTTGCTGCTTATCGCAGATGAATCTTCTGATGCAGGTGCTATCAAGTGGATATGCAAGCCAGACTCAATTCCGCCAAAATACCTGCCTACTTCTTGCCGTTCTAAGTAATCTGACTTAGCAGCTAAGGCCGCTTCCCCACCCCAAAAAGGAGCCTAGGCTCCTTTTTTTATGCCCGTACACTTGCCGCCCATGCCCAGTTCTAGCCCTACCCCCTACCGCTTTGCCCCTGCTTTTTTAATGGGCCCGCTGCTGCTGGCGCTGGCCGCCGGGGTGGTCGCCCTACTGCTATACCGCTTGGGCTGGAGTGGCGGCTGGCATTTTGACGATGCCCCGAACCTGGATGGCCTAGCCACCGTCTTTGCCCAAGGCCGTATCAACTGGCCTGCCGCGCTAGATTTTGTGTTCGCCGGTGATGCCGGCCCCCTGGGCAGGCCGCTAGCGCTGGTGAGCTTTTTGCTCGATGGCAGCACCTGGCCGCGCTCGCCGCGTGCCATGCTCTACACCAACAGCCTGCTGCACCTGCTCAACGCCGCCTTGCTGTGCGGGCTGTGGCTGGCGGTGCTGCGCCTACGCGGCTGGGCGCAGCAGGGCGCTAGCTGGGTGGCGGTGGCGGCGGCGCTGCTGTGGCTGTGGCAGCCGCTGCTGGCATCGGGCGTGCTGATGCCGGTGCAGCGCATGACGGTGCTATCGAGCACCTTTATGCTGGCCGGGCTGTGGCTATACGTGCTGGGGCGCGAGCAGTTGCAGTTGCAGCAGCACCTGCCCCAGCCGCCCCAGTCACCCCTACGCGCTTGGCTGCTGATGGTGCTGGGCTTAGGCGCAGGCACTACCTTGGGCGTACTCACTAAAGAGCAAGCCGCCCTGCTGCCCACCCTGGCCTGGGTGCTAGAAGCCTGCCTGCTACCCGCTCCCCACTTTGCCCAAGCGCGGGCACGACGCTGGTGGCAGGGCTTTAAGGCCGTGGCCTTCTACCTGCCCACAGCGGCCATTGCGGGGTACATGCTGCGCATCGTGCCCCACGCCCAAGCGACCTACGCCCTGCGTGATTTTGAGCTGGCCGAACGCCTGTGGACGCAAGCACTCATCACCTGGCAATACCTGCGCCTGGGGCTGCTGCCCCGTGCGCTGGCGTTGGGGCCGTTTCATGACGATTACGCCGCCCAGGGCTTGGGCTGGGTCACTGGCATAGCCGCTTGCGCCTGGCTGCTGGCCCTAGCGCTGGCGTGGCGGCTGCGCCAGCGCACCCCCTGGCCGCTGTTTGCCCTGCTGTGGTGGTGGGCGGCCCATGCGTTGGAATCCACCCTCATCCCGCTAGAGCTGTATTTTGAGCACCGCAACTACCTGGCCATGAGCGGCGTGCTGCTGGCCTTGGTGGCTGGCGGAGCGCAGTGGGCGCAGGCACAGGCCGGGCGCGTCCGCCTGCTAGCCGGCTTGCTGGCGGTGTATGCGGTGCTGCTGGCGGTGGTGCTGTGGCAGGTGGTGGCGCTGTTTGGTCAGCCGCCGGTGGCCGCGCAGCTCTGGGCGGCGCAGCACCCGCAATCGGCACGGGCGGCGCAGTATTGGGCGGGCATTCAATCGCAACTGAACGATGTGGCCGGAGCGCAAGCCACGCTGGACGCTGCCGCGCAAGTGCAGCACGGCCACGCGGGCGGTCTGGCGCTGCAAGGCTTGCAACTGGGCTGCGTGCTCAACGCCCCCGAGGCCGACTTGCAACAGCGCCTCACCCAAGCGCTGCACGGCCTGGCGCAGGCGCAAAAGCGCTTTTCCATGATGGATGCGTTAGGCAAGCTCAAAAACCTGCACGAGCAGGGCGATTGCAACGGCTTTATCACCCGCGATAGGCTGCTGGCCATCGCTCAGGCGGGGCTGGACAATCCGCGCCTATCGAGCCACCGGCAAGAGCGCTCTAACCTGCACGTTTTAATGGCGGCGCTCTACATTGAAGCACGCGACCTAGGCAGCACCATGGCGCACCTGGAAGCCGCTTTGCAAGCCATGCCCTTGCTGCAAACCATGCAACTGGCCGCCGCCGTCCTCAACAGCGCGGGCTTGAGCGAGCAAGCCCTGCTCCTGATGGACGAGCACCCCCCCACCCTGCCCCGCAACCCCTGGGCACGCCAGCGCTTGCAACAGCAGTGGGGCGCTTTAGCGCAGCAACTGCGCCAAGCTGCTAGCGAGCAGGCACAATCAGCACCGGTATCAACCCCAGCCCCAGCACCGGCTCCGGCAGGCGCTGACCGCCCTGCCTCGCTATAAGGCAGCGCTGTACAGCCTTTCGTGTCAAACCTCGCTGCAAGCCGCCGAAAATTGTTATCGCCTTTTTGCAAGTCTGCTGGGCTGGCGGCGGCTTTTTCTTTAGAACGTCAATACGTGCAACACGTGCAATACGTCAACACGTTCTTCTTATCGCCATCAAGAGCATTGTTTTGAATTACCGCAATCATTTCTATTTTGGTGTGGCCTGCTGGCTAGGCTGCGCCCCAGCGCTGGGGCTAAGGCCCGACCCTATCAACCTCTCTGTGGCAGGCATGGCCGCTTTGCTACCCGATATTGACCACCCCCAGTCCAAAGTGGGGCGCTGGGTTCCCGCCGTGGGGCAGGCGCTGACCCACCGGGGGCTGACCCATTCCTTTTTAGCGCTGCTGGTGCTCGCTGGCGTGCTGTGGTGGCTGTACGGGCATTACCCGCAATGGCTGGCGCTGTGGGTGGCTATTGGCGTGGGCTATGGCTCGGGGATTTTGGGCGATGTGCTTACCGTGGGTGGCGTGCAACTGCTGTGGCCGATGCGCCCGCGCTGGCGCGTGCCGGTGCTGGGCAAATCAGGCGGGCGGCGCGAGGTGGTATTTACCGCCCTGTGCATTGGCGCAGCCCTGTCTTGGTGGGTGCAGCAGCGCCCCGTGCTGCACGACCTGCAAACCTGGGCGCAAGAGGTGTGGGCCACCAGCATCTGGCTGTGGCACTGGTGGCAGCCCGTGCTGCAAAAAGCGGCTGCGCTGCTGGCCGACTGGGCGCGTGCTGCTTGGGCAGCAGCGGCGGCTGCGCTATAGCTATAGCGCCAGCGTGGGGCTGGCAGCGCTAGAGGTGGGCACTGCGCCTATACCGACCCCGGCACCTGCACCTGCACCTGCACCTACCGATTCTGGCCACTGCACCTGGCCATTGCGCAGCCCTTGCAGCAGCAAATCAGGCGTGGTGCGGATATGCGCCTCTAGTGCCAAGGCGGCGCGGGCATCTTGGCCGCTGATGGCGTATTCATAAATAGCGCGGTGCTCGGCATGGACGTTGCGCACCATGCCCGGCAGCCCCATGGCGTAGCTGCGGTAGCGCTCGGTGTGGCGGGCTAGCAGGTGCAGGATGCGGCGCGTCCAAGGCGAGTCATAGCCCGAGTGCAGCGCCTCGTGAAAGCGCAGATTCATCGCCTCCCAAGCCAAGCGGCTTTGCGGCGTAATCGGCTCGTGGGCAGAGAGCGCCTGCCAAGCCTGGGTAACGCGCTCGCGCCAAGCGGCATCGCCAGCGCGGATGGAGCGGCGCAGCGCCTCGGTTTCAATTTGCACGCGCAAGTTGGTGACATCTTCCAAATCCTGCACCGCAATCGGCGCAACACGAAAGCCGCGCTGGCCAGCGGTGGTCACTAGCGCGTCGCTGACTAGGCGGGTGAGTGCCTCGCGCAGCGTGCCCGCGCCTACGCCGTATTGGTCTTTGAGGTGCTCGACGCGCAGCTTCTCGCCAGGGGCCAGCTTGGCGGCCACGATATCGTCGCGCAGTTGTTCGTAGGCACGCTCAATCAGGGTGCGGGTGTGGCCTGTGTCAGGCTCTAGGAAGGGGGGCGAAGGGCTGCGTTTGACCATAGTGCCGGTGATTATCCCCAAGCTCAAGAGCGGGCTTGCCGCGCCTGAATTTTGCCTAGGCGGTAGCTCAGTTGCGGGCGCGTCAGCCCCAGCATACGGGCGGCGGCGGCCAGGTTGCCGTGGCAGCGGGCTACGGCTTGCTCGATAAGCTGGCTTTCCAGCGCTTGCAAGTCCAGCGGGGTGTTCAAAAGCTGGTCAATCACGCTATCGTCACAGGCGGGCACGGGGTTTTCCTGCAAATGCC
Source organism: Comamonas sp. (assembly GCA_018384835.1). Taxonomy (GTDB): domain Bacteria; phylum Pseudomonadota; class Gammaproteobacteria; order Burkholderiales; family Burkholderiaceae_C; genus Comamonas. Next base: position 7,294 of record JAHAYB010000164.1, on the reverse strand, counting down.
CCAGGGGGTGCAGGGTGTGCATCCCGGCAGGGTTTTGCGCTGCTTCGGGAAAGAGGTGCGCCATATCCACCGGCTGGCCAATGTCGGCCAGGATAACGCTGCGCTCTAGCACGTTCTCCATCTCGCGCACATTGCCCGGCCAGGGGTGTTGGCGCAGGGCGAGTAGGGCACGGTCGGTAAAACCGGCCACATGCTTGTCGTGCTGGCGGGCAAAGCGCTGGAGGAAGTGCTGGGCAAAGACTTCCACATCCTCCGGGCGCTCGCGCAGCGGCGGGATGCGGATGGGGTAAACATTCAGGCGGTAGTACAAGTCTTGGCGAAAGCGCCCGGCGCGTACCGCCTCGGCCAAATCAACGTGGGTGGCCGCTACCAGGCGCACATCCACTTGGCGCGATTGCGTGGCTCCCAGGCGCTCCACCTGGCCGTCTTGCAACACGCGCAATAGCTTGGCTTGGGCGGGCAGGGGCAGCTCGCCCAGCTCATCAAGGAATAAGGTGCCACCGTGGGCGCGTTCAAAGCGGCCTGGGCGGGCAGCATCTGCGCCGGTGTAAGCGCCTTTTTCAGTGCCGAACAGTTCAGACTCAATCAGATTGCCGGGCAGCGCCGCGCAGTTCACCGCCACAAAGGGCTTGCTGGAGCGGGCACTTAAAGCGTGCAGGGCGCGGGCAAAGCGCTCTTTACCTACGCCGGTTTCGCCGGTGAGTAGCACCGATACCTGCGTGCCCGCCGCCTTGCGCAGCAAGTGGGTGGCTTGGGTGAAGGCGCTGGAGCGGCCAATCAGCGGGCTAAGGGCATCGACGGGCGGCTCTGGCTGGTCTTCCGCTGGGATGCGTGCGGGCCAGGCGGTGCGGCTGGCCGGGCTGGCGTGGACGGTGGCCGGTGGTTCGGGGGCGTAGTCGCGGGCCAGCTCATCAGCATCAGGCCATTCGTAGAGGGGGCGACCCTCAATGCGGCAATGCGGCGCACCACAGGCCACGCACTGCGTTTCTTTGAACAGCACAGCCGAACCCATAAAGGCGCTGGTATAGCCCGAGGCATAGCCCAGCAACGTCCAACACACCGGGGCGGTTTGCGGGCCAAAGTCACGCAGGTGGGTTTCCACCTCCCAAGAATGCTGCCAGGCAAAAATGCCGTGAAAGTGGCCGCTGTGGGCATCAATGGTGAGCTTTTCAGGGGTGACTTGCACCGCGCCTTCCAGCATGTGCAGTTGCGGGCCAATGCTGAATAAAGAGAACGCATCCGCGCCAGGGCGTAGTTGGTGCGCCAGAGCCGCGTCGCGCTCGCCCGAGGCATAGCCCACGCGCAACAACATGCGCCGTGCCGCTGCTGCCCCAATGGTTTGCATCAGCTCGCGGCGCAAGATGCCTAAAGAGGCGGCGTGCATCAACACCATGCGCTGGCCAGCCAGCCAGATGCGGCCATCAGCGGCAGAAAATTGGATTTGGCGGCGCAAATCCGCATCAGAGGGCAAGGCAGGAAGGTTTTTCATAGTGGCAGAAATTATCGAGAAATAAGCCTAGCCCGTAGCTCCGGGAAAACAACTAAGCGATTTTAGGAAATTGATGATTTCATCAATTTTGCCCGTTGCTTGCTTATCAAAACATCATGATGCAGTGCAAAAATTGTGAGAAATCTTGACAAGGCTAGGCGCTCCCCTGCCCCAAAAGGTAGCAAACATTAGGGGATAACCCTTGAAATCTCGATATTTCACGCAATACCCAAAAACTTGGCATGACTTGTGCAGCAGTAAAGGACATGCAGACCAACGCCCCCACCCCCACCCCCGCCCAGCAAGGCTCCGGGTTTGAGCCTAGCGCCAGTGCTCCCGAGGCCGATGTCACCGCCCCTGAGAACTGGAATGTGCAACAACGCTTTATCCGCATCGTAGAAGAGCACGACAACGGCATGGTTGAACTGGAATTTGCCGTTGGCGAGCCAGAGCTGTTCGTTGAAATGCTCATGCCCCGCGCCCAGTTTGAAGAGTTTTGTGCCATGCAAGGGGTCACGCCTACCCATGGCCGCCTGCCCGAGCACGCTGCTGGTAGCCAAGCCCACGAATGGGACTGGAGCCTGCGCCAAGCGCGTGAGCAAATTTTTCGTGATGAGCCTGGTGGCAGCGATACGCCCTGAGCTTTTTTCAGTCCTTCTCCCTCCACTACCACAACCGTTTCATTAAGGAGACAAGCCCCATGCAAATTGATCTGCGCACCGTCAGCATTCAGCCCCTGCGCCAAACCTATAACCACATCGCCAAGCGCTTGGGCGCGGACAAACCCGCCTCACGCTATCTGGAAGCCACCATGGATGCGGCCCCGCAAGCCAACTTCCACTACCGCCCCACCTGGGACCCCGAGCACGAGCTGTTTGACCCACAGCGCACCGCCATCGTTATGCAGGACTGGTACGCCTTCAAAGACCCACGCCAGCTTTACTACGGTACCTATACCCAGGCACGCGCCCGTATGCAGGAAGTGGCCGAAGCCGACTTTGCCTTTGTTGAAGAGCGTGGCTTGGCCGACCGTTACGACGACACCGCCCGCCGCACCGCCCTGGACTTCTACGTACCGCTGCGCCACGTTGCCTGGGGCGCGAATATGAATGGCGCTTACCAATGCGCCTACGGCCAAGGCACGGCCATTACCCAGCCCTGCCTGTACGCCAGCATGGACCAACTGGGCATGGCGCAATACCTGACCCGCCTGGGCCTGCTGATGGGCAACCAAGGCGAACTGGAAGCAGCCAAGCACGCCTGGCTGGAAGCGCCCGCCTGGCAAGAGCTGCGCCGCCTGGTGGAAGATACCTGGGTCACCAAAGACTGGTTTGAGCTGTTTGTGGCGCAAAACTTGGTGCTGGACGGCATTCTGTTTGGCTTGGCCTACAAAGAGGTCGATCAGGTACTGAGCGAGAAGGCTGGCCCCACCGTTTCCATGCTCACGCGCTTTCAGGCCGAGTGGATTAACGACTCCAACCGCTGGGTGGATGCCACCATGAAGATCGCCGCTGCTGAAAGCGAAGAGAACAAAGCGCAACTGAGCCAGTGGTACGCCCATTGGCGCAGCCGCGTCATGACCGCGCTGACCCCTGTGGCGCAACTGGCCTTGGGCGAGCAAGGGACTGAAGCGCTAGAGCGCGTAGCCGCCGCCTTGGATGCCCGTATGAACAAGGCTGGCCTGACTATCAGCGCCTAAGTGGCTGCCTGACTTCTATAAAACCCATTTTTATCAAGGAATTAGGCATGTCCAACGTCTTTATCGCCTTCCAGAAAAACGAAGAGACCCGCTCCATCATTGAAGCCATCTTGGCCGATAACCCCGATGCCGTGGCCGACGACCAACCCGCCATGGTCAAGATTGACTGCCCTGGGCGCATGGTAATTCGCCGCAGCAGCATCGAAGAGCTGATGGGGCGCGACTTTGACCTGCAAGAGATGCAGATTCACCTCATCACCCTGAGCGGCAACATCGACGAAACCGACGATGAGTTCACCCTGGCCTGGAACCAATAAGCCCAGCCGTACCCGCCATTGATATTGGCATTGATTGAGACACCAGGAGATTTCCCCATGGATATGAAAGTCAACAAAAAGCTCAGCCTCAAAGAGCGCTACGCCCTCATGACCCGTGACTTGGCTTGGACACCCACTTACCAAGCAGTTAACGACGTATTCCCCTACATGGAGTACGAAGGCATCAAAATCCACGACTGGGACAAGTTTGAAGATCCCTTCCGCATGACGATGGACTCCTACTGGAAGTACCAAGCCGAGAAGGAACGCAAGCTCTACGCCATCATGGATGCCTTCACGCAAAACAACGGCCACCTGGGCGTAACCGATGCGCGTTACATCAACACCTTGAAGCTGTTCCTGACCGGCGTATCACCCCTGGAATACATGGCTCACCGTGGCTTTGCCCATGTAGGCCGCCAATACCCCGGCGCGGGGCCGCGTGTGGCCTGCCTGATGCAGTCGCTCGATGAAATCCGCCACTTCCAGACCCAGGTACACAGCCTGTCCAACTACAACAAGCACTACAACGGCTTCCAGAACTGGCGTCACCAGCACGACCGCGTGTGGTTCCTGTCAGTGCCTAAGTCGTTCTTTGATGATGCCGTCAGCGCTGGCCCCTTCGAGTTCATCGTGGCCATTGGTTTTGCCTTTGAATATGTGCTGACCAACCTGCTGTTTGTGCCCTTTATCTCGGGCGCTGCTTACAACGGCGATATGGGGGCGATGGCCTTTGGCTTCTCAGCGCAGTCCGATGAATCGCGCCACATGACGCTGGGGCTGGAAATCATCAAGTTCATTTTGGAGCAAGACCCCGACAACCTGCCCATCGTGCAAGCCTGGCTGGACAAGTGGTTCTGGCGCGGCTTCCGTGTGCTGACCCTGGTGGCCATGATGATGGACTACATGCTGCCCAAGCGCGTAATGAGCTGGAAGGAAGCCTGGGAAATCTATGCCGAGCAAAACGGCGGTGCCCTGTTCAAAGACTTGGCACGCTACGGCATTCGCCCGCCCAAAGGCTGGGAAGAGGCTTGCAAGAGCAAAGACCACCTGTCGCACCAGGCTTGGAACGTGTTCTACAACTACGGCGCTGCCGCCCCCTTCCACACCTGGGCACCCAGCGAAAAAGACATGGAATGGCTGGCCGCCAAGTACCCCGACAGCTTCGACAAATACTACCGCCCCCTGTGGGAGCACTACACCAAAGAGCAGGCAGATGGCAAGCGCTTCTACAACGGCACGCTGCCCATGCTGTGCCAGGTTTGCCAGATTCCGATGTTCTTCACCGAGCCGGACGACCCCACCAAAATCTCCTACCGTGAGAGCGAGTACAAGGGCATGAAGTACCACTGCTGCTCTGACGGCTGTAAGGATATTTTCGACCACGAGCCTGCCAAGTACTCGCAAAGCTGGCTGCCCGTGCACCAGATTTACCAAGGCAACTGCTTCCCCGAAGATGTGGACCCCACCAGCCCCGACTTCAACCCGCTGGCCGAGGTGGTGCGTTGGTACAACATCGAATGGGGCCGCGACAACCTGGACTTTGCCGACTCAGAGGACAAGAAAAACTTTGAAGCCTGGCGCAACCAAGCTACCAGTAACTAAGCGCCTAGCCGCAAACACGTACAAGGAGATTTACCCATGGCTGTCAAATCCATTGCCCCCTACGAGTTCGAGCAAAAGGACACGGTGGACAAATTCCCCGCCCCACTGCTCTACATCGCCTGGGATGACCACAAGATGTTCTGCGCCCCTTTCTGCGCCCCCATGCCACCAACTATGAAGTTTGGCGAGTTGGTGCAAGGCGCACTACCCGGCATGTTCAGCGCCCACCCAGACTTTGCCAAGATTGACTGGGACAAAGCTGAGTGGCTAATGTCTGGCCAGCCCTTTACGCCCGATATGGATAAAACCCTGGCGGAAAACGGTATCGGCCACAAAAGCATGATTCGCTTTCGCACCCCAGGGCTGACGGGGCTGGGTGGCTCCTGCTTCTAAGCCTATTAAGCTGCCCCCTCCTGCCTTGCCCAAGGTGGGAGGGGGCGTAAGTCATTGCATCCCAATTTTTTGCGCAGCTTGCGCTAGCTGCGCGTAATTTTTTTAGCGTTGAGCGATACCACCATGAGCTACGAACTCACCATCGAACCCCTGGGTCAAACCATTGAAGTGGAAGAAGACCAAACCATTTTGGACGCAGCCTTGCGCGCTGGCATCTACCTGCCCCACGCCTGCGGCCATGGCCTGTGCGGCACTTGCAAAGTCCAGATTACCGACGGCGAGATTGAGCACGGCGAGGCCAGCAGCTTTGCCCTCATGGACTATGAGCGCGAAGAGGGGCTATGCCTAGCCTGCTGCGCCACCCTGGAATCCGATGCCACGCTAGAGGCTGAAATTGAGGAAGAACCCGACGCGCTCAACCTGCTGGTGGAAGACTACGCTGGCACCGTCTCGCGCATTGAAGACCTCACCCCCACCATCAAAGGCATCTGGATTGCGCTGGATACGCCCATGACCTTCCAGGCCGGGCAATACATCAACCTACACATTCCGGGCGAGGCCACCACCCGCGCCTTCTCTATTGCCAGCGCCCCCAGCGATAAGACGGAAATTGAACTCAACATTCGCCACGTGCCCGGCGGAAAAGGCACGGGCTGGGTGCATGAGGTGATGCAGGCGGGCGATAAGGTTAAGCTCTCTGGCCCCTATGGCCGCTTTTTTGTGCGTGAAACGGCGCACCAGGCAGAAAACCTCAGCTACCTGTTCTTGGCCGGTGGCTCTGGGCTATCTAGCCCACGCTCCATGATTTTGGACATTCTGGCCGCAGGCTGCGACAAGCCTATTACCCTGGTTAACGGCGCACGCAACCAGCCCGAGCTGTACCACCACGCCGAATTTTTAGCGCTGGCGGAAAAACACCCCAACTTCACCTACGTGGCCGCCCTCTCTGACGAGCCACAGGACAGCGACTGGAGCGGCTTTCGCGGCTTTGTGCATGACGCTGCCAAGGCGCACTTCAACAACGACTTCCGTGGCCACAAAGCCTATCTGTGCGGCCCACCGCTGATGATTGAGTCGTGCATCTCCACCCTGATGCAAGGCCGCTTGTTTGAGCGCGACATTTACACGGAAAAATTCATTTCCGCCGCTGATGCCCAGCAGGTGCGCAGCCCGCTGTTTCGCAAAATTTGATGCTTTTGGGGCATGGAAAGGCACTGCAAATAGCATTGGATGCAGCGGTAGCGCAGCTTTAAGCTGCTGCGCGTATGCTGTCGCTGTCAACAACTTTTTAATCGCTTTTTTCAGATGCAACTTCCCACCAACACCTTCAAACAACGCCTGCTGCGCGGTGAGCAGCAATATGGCCTATGGCTGGGCCTAGCACAAACCCTGAGCACCGAAATCTGCGCCGGTGCCGGTTTTGACTGGCTGCTGCTGGATGCCGAACACGGCCCCAACGACCTGCGCAGCATCTTGTCGCAATTGCAAGTCATTGCCGCCTATGGCTCCCACCCCGTGGTGCGCCCGCCGCACGGCGACCATGTGCTGATTAAGCAATTGCTGGAAACCGGCGTGCAAACCCTGATGATTCCCATGGTGGAAACGGCAGAGCAGGCCGCCCACCTAGTGCAGGCCATGCGCTACCCGCCGCATGGCATACGCGGCGTGGGCAGCTCGCTGGCGCGTGCCTCACGCTGGGGGCGTATTGGGGACTATATGCACACCGCCAACAGCGAAATGTGCCTGATTGTGCAAGTGGAAACCCGCGCCGGGCTAGAGAACCTGGACGAA
>JAHAYB010000161.1 GCA_018384835.1 Comamonas sp. | reverse complement strand
CATCAGCGCCACCCCCGGCACTGGTACGCAAGTGCCTATCTGGCTGCTGGGTTCTAGCCTGTACTCTGCCCAACTGGCTGCGGCTAAAGGGTTGCCCTATGCCTTTGCCTCGCACTTTGCGCCCCAGCAATTGCTGGCAGCGGTGGATGTGTACCGCCGCCTGTACCAGCCCTCCGCCGCCCACCCCAAGCCCTATGTGATGGTGGGCGTTCCGGTGATTGCCGCCCCGACGGATGAAGAGGCGCATTTCCTTGCCAGCAGCACCTACCAGCGCGTGCTGGGCATCCTCACCAACCAGCGCGGCAAGCTGCCCCCGCCTGTGGAGGGCTTTATGCAGCAACTGCCGCCCAATGCGCAAAACGCCATTCAAGACTTTCTGGCGCTGGCGGTGATTGGCGGGGCTGACACCGTGCGCCAAGGCTTTGCCCGCATCCAGGAAGCCACCGGTGCGGATGAGTGCATGTTGGTCACAGATGTGTTTGATGCCGGCTTGCGCCTGCGTAGCTTGGAAATTACAGCGGCAGCGCTGGCCTAGCCTTCCTCAGCGGCTGGGTGGGTGTGCTGGGTGGGTGTGGGGGGATGGGAATGTTGACTAGATATAGCGTTTGCAGCCAAATGACAGCGCTATATGTAGTGGCAAGAACAATTAAAGGAGTCCCATATGCCCGCAAAAAAAAAGCAACGAAAGCCGCGACGGTATCGAAGGTTTTGGCCGTTGTGGCGCTTGCTGCTCAGACCATCGTGCTGCTGCTGCCCGACAGCAACACGCAGCCGCAAGACAGCGCCAAAGCGCTTGCCGCGATTGTTGAAAAGCTCATCAAACTGGAAGGCGGCTATGTCAACCATCCTGCGGACAAAGGCGGCGAAACGCGCTATGGCATCACCCTTGCAACCGCCCGCGCACACGGCTACATGGGCGACATGCGCTACTTACCGCGCAACACCGCCCACCAGATTTACCAACGCGATTACGTTCGGTTGCCGCGTTATGACCGTGTGCATGACGTATCCGCGCCCGTGGCTGCAAAGCTGATCGACTTGGGTGTGCATGTGTCCCCGCGCCGCGCTACGACGTGGCTGCAACGCGCTCTAGGCGACCTCAGCCGCAACGGGGCGGACTACCCAGCGCCACCGGTGACTGGCGTTATTGACGACCCCACGCTTAAAGCACTGCGGGCGCTACAGCGCAAGCGCGGCGCAAAAGCATGTGATTTGGTAATCAAAGCGGTGGAGGGCTACCAAGCCGCGTATTACTTAGAGCTTGGCCAAACGAAAGGCCGCTGGGCTTTCACGGCAGGCTGGCTTGATAAGCGCATTGGCAATGTGCGCTGCGCTGATTAGCTGATTGATTTGTGCCCGCGATTTGTGCCCGCGCTCCCGCACCCACAGCGCCAGCCCTTGCGGGCGCAGGGTGCGGGCGCAACCCCCCATACCCCCTTGTGTTGCGCCCGCACACTTTTTGGGTGTGCTGCACACAAATTTGAGCGCCCGCGTTTGTGCCCGCATTGCGCCCGCACTGCGCCCGCAGCGCCCGCAGTAAATTTGTGCGTTAAACTTGCGCCGTGCTTCACAGCATGATGTATCGAAACATCGGGAACCAGCGGTTTCACCCCCCACCGCAAGCGGGGTTTTGTTATGCCTAAGTTTTGGTAAGTAGTGCCGCCAGCGCTGCTTGCCGTGTGGTTTGGGGCGGGATAAGCCTATCCGTAAGGACGGCTACGCGGCTGGTTCCGCGTTTCGACTATCCCGCCCGCCTGTTTTGGTTTGTTGAAAGACTCAAAGCAAGCGGATTCACTGATTCAACCAGGAATTCAGCCATGACTACACAAACACCCCTTGACTTTGTTGCGCTTATCGAACCCGTTGCGAAAGCGCTACTAGGCGAACCCAACCCCAAGCTGACCACAGCAAAAGAGCTGCGCTACGGCACCAACGGCAGCCTATCCATTGACCTGGCCAAAGCCACGTTCTACGACCATGAGCGGCAGGAAGGCGGTGGCTTGCTTGCCCTGATTTGCCGCTGCCTGGGCTACGCAGACGACACGCAGGCCGTGGACTGGCTGATGCAGCAAGGCTTGCAGCCCAGCGCCCCAGCAGCAGCAAAACCGCGCCTGGTGGCCACCTACGACTACCGCGACGAAGCTGGGGCGCTGGCATTCCAGGTTGTGCGGCTGGAACCCAAAAGTTTTCGCCAGCGCTGCCCTGATGTTGCAGGCCGGGGCTGGAACTGGAGCGTGAAGGGCTGCCGCGTTGTGCCCTACCGCCTGCCTGACTTGTTGGAGCAGCCCAGCGCCCCCGTCTTCATCGTGGAAGGCGAAAAGGATGCCGACCGGCTCTATCAGCTTGGGCTGGTGGCCACCTGTAACGCCGGTGGCGCTGGTAAGTGGCGGCCAGAACACAGCGCATTCTTGCAAGGGCGCGACGTTGTTGTTTTGCCCGACAACGACCAGGCTGGCCAAGACCATGCCCGCTTGGTTTTTGAGTCTTTGCAGGGCATAGCCGCAAGCGTGAAAGTGCTGGCGCTGCCCGGCCTGCCGCCCAAGGGGGACGTATCCGATTGGCTGGGGGCAGGCGGCACAGCAAGCGAACTGCTTGCACTTGCGGCGGCAACAGCTATTGATGCGCCCGCAGCGCCCGCAGCGCAGCAAAAACCGCCCTCGAACCGCCGAAGCGGCTTCTTCACATCGTTGGATATGACCACTTTGGATGATGTGCCTGACATCGATTTCGTCCTGGCCGACCTTGTGCCGCGTGGCGTGGTCACGCTGCTAGCCGGGCATGGGGGCACGGGAAAAAGTACGCTGGCGCTGCAACTTGGCCTGGCAATCGCATCCGGGCAGGATGATTTTTTAGGGGCGCGGATTCAAGCCAAAACCGGCAAAAGCGTTTTTGTCAGCCTGGAAGATTCCTTACAAGTTTGCGCCGTGCGGCTGAAAAAGATGTGTACTTTTCTTGAAATTGAACCTGGTCAATTAAACAGTTCGCTGATTGTTTTGGAAAATCAAATCGCGCCTGAATTATCTGCCATTAACTTTTCAGCATTAAAGCCCACTGATGCGTTCAAAGAATTGCATAAACTTTGCATTAACATTCAGCCCGATTTAATTATTATTGATAATGCCAGTGATGCGTTTGCCGGGTCTGAAATTAACCGCCAGCAAGTGCGCGGCTTTATTCGCCAGCTTGCCGGGCTTGCTAAAGAGTGTGATGCGGGCTTGATACTGCTGGCGCATGTGGATAAGCAGACTAGCCGGGGCATGAGCGGGGCAGGCAGCGAGAGCTATTCGGGTTCGACTGCCTGGCACAACAGCGTTCGTAGCCGCGTCTTTCTGAGCAGGGAAGGCGCTAGTCAGATGCTGACGCTGGAACATCAGAAATCAAACTACGGTGCGTTGCGGGAAAAGATTGTTTGCCAGTTTGACGGCTTCACATTCGAGGCAGTTTCAGCCCGTCAAGATGAAAACGATATTCAGGCGCTGGTGGATTTAATCGCGCTTTATGCGCAGCGCGGCATAAGCATCAGCACCAGTCCCAGGGCGCATACAACGAACGTGCCTGCCGTGCTTTCACGCGAAGAGAAATACCCGTCCCATCGTTCTAAAAAAGACATATTGCGGCTGCTGCAAGATGCCCAAAGCGCAAAGCTGTTGGTGCAGGAAGACGAAAGGGGTATAAAAACCTAACTTGAAGGAGTCATGTCAGGCTTTAGTTTTTATGGCTAGGAGCCGTCAAGCTGGCTACGGCTGGCAAGCACAGCTCAAAACACGCCCCGCTTTGCCCATCGGGGCGGTCAGTGCAGCGCACGCTGCCGCCGTGGTGCTGGGCAATGCTGCGCACCAAGGCCAGCCCCAGCCCTACGCCGCCGCTGCGCTCGCTGGCACCGGGCAAGCGGTAGAACTTGTCAAAAATCTGTTCGCGGTAGGCGGCGGGTACGCCGGGGCCTCGGTCTTGTACGCGCAGCAGTAGTTGCTCGCCCTGGGGGTGCAGGCTGAGGGAGATGCTGCTGGGTGCATCGTCATCATCATTGGTGCTGGCACTTTCGTCTTGGCTATAGCGGCGGGCGTTTTCCAGCAGGTTGCGCACGGCGCGGCGTAGCAGCTTGGCTACGCCGGGTATTTCGATGCTGCCCAGGGTGTCGGCGGGCAAGTCCAAGTCGGCATCCACGCGGGCGCATTCCTCGGCGGCCAGGCCAATCATGTCCACGGTTTCTATGGTGCCCATGCTGTGTCCTGAGCCTGCCGAAGGGTCTAGGTGGGGTTGCTCTAGGCGGCTGGCCAGCAAAATTTCATCGACTAACTGGTCTAGCTCGGCAATATTGCGCTGAATTTCCGCCTTGGCGCTGCGCTGCTCGGGGGCATCGCCCATCAATTCCAAGCCCATGCGGATACGCGCCAAGGGCGAGCGCAACTCGTGCGAGGCGTTGGCCAGCAGGCTTTGGTGCGACTGCACCAGGGTTTGAATGCGCTGGGCAGCGGCGTTGAATTGGCGAGCCAGGTCGGCCACTTCGTCCTGCCCCTGCTCCGGTACGCGGATGGATAAATCGCCCTCACCAAAGCGCTGCACGCTGCGCTGCAACTGCTCCAGGCGCTTGAGTAGGCGGCGGATGATGGGAAACACCCCCAGCGCCACGGCCAAGCCCACCAGCCCCAGCAGCCAGATAAAGCCAAAGGGCGGGCGCAGCCAAAAGCCAATGTCCCAGGGGCTAGGCGCGGGGGGCGGGGGGCGGCCACGGTGGTTGGTCATCTCTAGCTGGTATTGCTGGCCATCTTCGGCCTGCACGATAAATTGCAGGCCATCGCCTTGGCGGCGGCGCTTGCGCTCAAAAGGGCCTTGCAGCAGCACCTGCCCGTCGGCACTGGTAATGCTTAACTCCCGCACCAAGGGGTCTTGCACGGTGTTGCGGGCGTTGTGTTCTTCTGCCGATTGCCACGCCCAGCCAACCAGCAGGGTCAGCACTGCTACGCCGCCCACGACGGCTAGCCAGATGCGCAGGTAAAGGCG
>JAHAYB010000160.1 GCA_018384835.1 Comamonas sp. | reverse complement strand
AAGGCACAGGCGGCAGACAGGGACAAGCCCAGGCGCTGCGCCAAAGACAAAGATTTTTTTTGCATGAGACAAGAAAGGTTCGAGGAGCTGCGGCGACCCCGCCACAACCCACGCTGCACACCAGCCGCGCCCGCTGCTGCGTTCAGGTGCAGAAAGACAGGGCTGGAACTGTTTTTGGCCGGTATCCAGACTGGCGCACCACACCCTTCGCGGGCCTTCCCACCATCGCGCTAGGGGTACTAGGGATAGCAGTGGCTTGCGTGCAAAAGCGAGGGGTGTGTAGGTACGCACACTGTTGCGGGGGCAGTACATGCAGCGCCTGCTTGCGGCAAGGGCAGCGGGCGGCCATGTTTCCCGTTTAACTATCAGGCCAGAGCAGCCTGATGAGCACCAAAGCGGGCAATTGTAGGGCTTTTACCTATGGCAACAGAGGGCGGCAGAGCGCTACACCACAAGCAGGGCAAGGCATTGCAGCTAGGCCAAAGGCAGCGGGCTGCTTATACGCATTTTTTTTGGGCTTTTTCACCAATCGCTATGCTGCCGCCTATGACTGAGCCTCGCACCTCCCCCTCTTCTGTTGCCAGCCCTAGCGCTGCCAGCCCCGCTGCTTTACCCGGCTGGCCTGTGCTGCGCTTGGGGTTTCGGCCTTTTTATCTGCTTTCAGCCCTGCTCGCTTGCGTCAGTGTGCCGCTGTGGATTGCGGTGTTTTTAGGCTATATGCCTTGGGCACTGCCCATGCCCGCGCTGCTGTGGCACGGCCATGAGATGCTGTTTGGCTTTGCCGGGACGGTAGTAGCGGGCTTTTTACTGACCGCTGTTCGCGCTTGGACGGGGCTCGATACCCCACGCGGCGGCGTTTTAGGCGCTTTGGTGCTGCTATGGCTAGCGGCGCGGCTGGCAGCAGTGCTGGCTCCGTACAGCGTGTTTTTCGTGCTCGATATAGTGCTATTGCCCGCTGTGGCGCTATTACTGATGCGGGTGCTACTGCAAGCCAATAACAAGCGCAATATGCCACTCATGGGCTTGCTGCTGTTAATGGCAGCGGCCAATGCGGTCTTTCACCTCTGCACTATGCGGGGGCAAGAGGCCGGGGCTTTGCACGCGCTCTACGCCCAACTGGGCTTGGTGCTGGTGGTGGTCACGCTGATTACCGGTCGCGTTCTGCCCCTCTTTACCAAAAACGTAACCCCCGGCTTGGTCATTGCCAGCTCCCGCCCGCTAGAGCTAGCGGTGCTGGCTAGCACCGCCCTCACCATGCTGCTATGGGTATTTGCCGCGCCTGGGGTGGTCGTAGCCGTCTTTAGCGCTGCGGCGGCATTGCTGCACGCGCTGCGCCTGTACCGCTGGAGTCCGTGGGTCACCCTCAAACGCCCGATTTTGTGGGTGCTGCACCTGTCCTATGCCTGGATGGCGCTGGGCTTTGCCCTGCTAGCGGCGGCAGCGCTAGGGCTAGTAGCGCAGAGTTTTGCCCTTCACGCCCTAGCCATTGGGGTGGTTGGCGGCTTGATTATCGGCATGATGACGCGCACCGCTCGTGGGCACACGGGTCGCCCCCTTATCGCCTCGCGCACGGAAGCGCTGGCCTATGCCTTGGTACTACTGGCCGCCGTGGTGCGGGTGCTATTGCCGATTGCACTGCCCGCTGCTTATGTGCGTGCGCTGGAGATTTCAGCCACCTTGTGGGCGCTAGGTTTTGCGCTTTACCTGTGGGTGTACACCCCTTGGTTGCTGCGCAGCCGTTTGGATGGCAAAGATGGCTAATCGCCATGGCTTTGCCCCATCTATCCCATCCTATTGATTCACGTTTTTTTATTTGAAAAGGAGTTATCCCTATGACTACGATTGATGTCCGCACGATGGAGCCGCGCCAGCGCCATGTGCAGATTTTTGGCATGTTTGATGCGCTAGAGACTGGCCAGTCTTTCACCCTGGTCAATGACCATGACCCTGTGCCGCTGCGCTTTCAGCTGGAAGCACGCGCTCCTGGCCAGTTGCAGTGGGCTTATAACCAGGCCGGCCCTGATGTGTGGCAGGTGGTAATCACCAAGCAAAGCCAAGATATGAAGGCCGCTGCGGCAGCAGGCCATTGCTGCGGCTCTTGCGGTTAAGAGTGCAAAAACAACACCCCAAAGGCCGGACATTCATCCTGCCTTTGGGGTGTTTTGCTGTTGCGTGGGGGTCTTAGCAGCTCTTAGTTGCGGCTTTGGTCCACCAGCTTGTTCTTGGCAATCCAGGGCATCATGGAGCGCAGTTGGCCGCCCACTTGCTCAATGGCGTGCTCGGCGTTTTGGCGACGACGGGCAGTCATGCTGGGGTAGTTCAAGCGGCCTTCGCTGATGAACATCTTGGCGTATTCGCCGTCTTGAATGCGCTTCAGGGCATTGCGCATGGCTTTGCGCGATTCTTCGTTGATGACTTCGGGTCCAGTCACGTACTCGCCATACTCCGCGTTGTTGGAGATGGAGTAGTTCATGTTGGCAATGCCGCCTTCGTACATCAGGTCAACAATCAGCTTGAGCTCGTGCAGGCACTCGAAGTAGGCCATTTCAGGGGCGTAGCCGGCTTCCACCAGGGTTTCAAAGCCCATTTTCACCAGCTCAACCGCGCCGCCGCACAGCACGGCTTGCTCGCCGAACAGGTCGGTTTCAGTTTCTTCTTTGAAGTTGGTTTCGATGATGCCGCCCTTGCCGCCACCGTTGGCGCTGGCGTAGGACAGAGCCACGTCACGGGCTTTGCCGCTCTTGTCTTGGTAGATGGCAATCAAAGAAGGCACGCCGCCGCCTTTGAGGTATTCCGAGCGCACGGTGTGGCCGGGGCCTTTGGGGGCGACCATAATCACGTCCAAGTCAGCGCGGGGCACGACTTGGTTGTAGTGGACGTTAAAACCGTGGGCAAAAGCCAAGGTAGCGCCTTGCTTGATGTTGGGTGCAACGTTGTTGTTGTACACCTCGGGGATGTTTTCGTCGGGCAGCAAAATCATCACCACGTCAGCGGCTTTGACGGCTTCATCGACTTCCATCACGGTCAGGCCAGCTTTGCCAACCTTGTCCCAGGATGCACCGCCTTTACGCAGACCAACCACGACTTTGACACCGCTGTCGTTCAGGTTTTGTGCGTGGGCATGGCCTTGGCTGCCATAGCCGATGATGGCCACGGTTTTGCCTTTGATGAGGGACAGGTCACAGTCCTTGTCGTAGAAAACTTGCATGTTTGACTCCAAAGTTGCTATGCGTTGATAAACAAAAAAATCGAAAAATCGAAAGTGGGGATTAGACCCGCAAAATGCGCTCGCCACGGCCTACGCCGCAAGCGCCAGTGCGCACGGTTTCCAGGATGGCGCTGCGGTCAATGGCTTGCAGGAAGGCATCATTCTTAGCCTGGTCACCGGTCACTTCCACGGTGTAGCTTTTATCGGTCACGTCGATGATGCGGCCACGGAAGATGTCGGCCATGCGCTTCATTTCTTCGCGCTCTTTGCCGACGGCGCGTACTTTTACCAGCATCAGCTCGCGCTCGGTGTAAGCGCCCTCGGTTAAATCGACCACTTTGACCACTTCAATCAGGCGGTTCAGGTGCTTGGTGATTTGCTCAATCACATCGTCAGAGCCCGAGGTCTGGATGGTCATGCGCGAGAGGGTTTCGTCCTCAGTGGTAGCCACGGTGAGCGACTCAATGTTGTAGCCACGGGCAGAAAACAGGCCAACAACGCGGGAAAGTGCGCCGGCCTCGTTTTCAATCAAAACGGCAATGATGTGTTTCATGATGAATATGCTTCCTCTTCTTGCTGCCCTCCCCGCACACCGGTAAGCGGGCGGCTTGGCAGGCAATAGATTCTTCAAAAAGCAGGGGCGTTAGCGCAGTTGTGCCGGGTTCGCCGGGTTTGCCGCCCCTGCTGGGGGTGAATGCTGAATGCCAAGGCGGTCAAGCGGGTGCTTATAAATCCTCTTTGCCCAGCAGCATTTCAGTAATACCTTTACCGGCTTGCACCATGGGGAAGACGTTTTCCGTTGGGTCGGTACGGAAGTCAAGGAAGACGCATTTGCCCTCTTCACGCACAATGCGCCGCGCTTCCTGCAAAGCCCATTGCACTTTGGTGGGGTCTTCAATTTTGAAGCCTGCGTGGCCATACGCCTCGGCCAGCTTGACGAAGTCAGGCAGCGAGTCCATATAGCTGTGGCTGTAGCGGCCTGCGTACTCAATTTCCTGCCACTGGCGCACCATGCCCAAGTAGCGGTTGTTCAGAGCACAAATAATCACCGGCGTGTTGTACTGGAAGCAGGTGGCCAGCTCCTGGATATTCATCTGGATAGAGCCTTCGCCAGTAATGCAGAACACTTCCGCGTCAGGCTTGGCCAGCTTGATGCCCATGGCATAGGGCAAGCCCACGCCCATAGTGCCCAGGCCACCGGAGTTAATCCAGCGGCGCGGCTCTTCAAAGCGGTAGTACTGCGCCGCCCACATCTGGTGCTGGCCTACGTCAGAGGTGACGTACACATCCCCGTCCTTGACCATATTCCACAGGGTATCCACCACATACTGGGGCTTGATGACTTTGCCGTCGCCATTGCTACGGTCGTACTTCAGGCAGTCGCGGCTGCGCCAGGCTTCAATCTGCTCCCACCAGGCGGCCAAGGCTCCAGAGTCGGGGCGCTGGGTGGTTTCCTCAATCATGGCGATGAGTTCGGTCAGCACCTCTTTCACATCACCGACGATGGGCACATCCACGCGCACGCGCTTGGAGATGACGGAGGGGTCCACATCAATATGGATGATTTTTCGCTCGGTAGAGAGGAAGTGCTTGGGGTTGCCAATCACCCGGTCGTCAAAACGCGCCCCTACGGCCAGCAACACGTCGCAGTTTTGCATGGTGTTGTTGGCTTCCATCGTGCCGTGCATCCCCAACATACCCAGGAATTTTTTGTCGCTGGCGGGGTAAGCACCCAAGCCCATCAGGGTGTGGGTAATGGGAAAGCCCAGCATATCCACCAAGGTACGCAGCTCTTGGCAGGCTTCGCCCAGCAGCACACCGCCGCCGGTATAGATATAAGGGCGCTTGGCGGACAGCAGCAGTTGCAGTGCCTTGCGAATCTGGCCAGAGTGGCCTTTCTTCACCGGGTTGTAAGAGCGCATGGAGACGCTCTCGGGGTAGCCGCTATAAGCCACCTTATGGAAGGACACATCCTTTGGAATATCCACCACCACTGGGCCGGGGCGGCCTGTACTGGCAATGTGGAAGGCTTTCTTCATGGTGTCGGCCAAATCGCGCACGTCTTTGACCAGGAAGTTGTGCTTGACGATGGGGCGGGTAATGCCCACGGTGTCGCATTCTTGGAAAGCATCTGTACCGATGTAGTTAGTGGCCGTTTGCCCAGCAATCACCACCATGGGGATGCTGTCGGTGTAAGCCGTGGCAATGCCAGTCACAGCGTTGGTCAGGCCGGGGCCAGAAGTGACCAACGCTAC
>JAHAYB010000150.1 GCA_018384835.1 Comamonas sp. | reverse complement strand
GGCTTACGCCCTGAATTACCAACGCCATCAGTTGCCGCACAGTTACCAAGCGTATTTCCCGCGCCAGCTTTCGGGCGCTTTGCTGGGGCAGGTGCTGGCCTCGGGGCCGGACAGCAGCTTGGAAGCCATTCACCGCGTACTGCTGGATGCCTGCCATGCCGCCCACCAGCGTCTATGGCTGACCACCCCTTACTTTGTGCCCACCGAGGCGCTGGTGCTGGCCTTGACCAGTGCCGCCCTGCGCGGGGTGGATGTGCGCGTGCTGGTGCCAGAGCGTAGTGATTCGCGCCTGGTTACAGCCGCTGCCCGCTCTTATTTTGACGAGTTGCTAATGCACGGCGTGCGCGTGCTCGAATACCAAGGCCGTATGTTGCACGCCAAAACCTTGTTAGTCGATGACTGGCTAGGCATGGTGGGCACGGCCAATTTTGATAACCGCAGCTTTCGCCTGAACTACGAAGTCTGCGCCCTGATTTACGGCTCCCAGCTTGCCCATGATTTGGCCTTACAGTTTGAGCAAGACAGCCAGCAGGCACGCAGCGTCCCCTATGGGCGCTTGCAGCCCTTTGCCCAGCGCTTGTTGGATGCCAGCGCCCGCCTGTTCTCCCCCTTGCTTTAATGCGTTTTTATATTTCCTAGCCTTATGACACAGCCCACTTTTTTATGGCACGACTACGAAACCTTCGGTGCCAACCCCCGCCAGGACAGACCCGCGCAGTTCGCCGCCATCCGCACCGATATGCAGCTACGCCAAATTGGCGAGCCGCTGGTGCTCTACTGCAAGCCCGCGCCTGACTTTCTGCCCAGCCCGCAAGCCTGTTTGATTACCGGTATCACCCCCCAAGAATGCTTGGCCAAGGGTGTAAGCGAAGATGCGTTTGCCCGCCAGATTGAGCAAGCCTTTAGCCAGCCCGGCACGATTGGCGTGGGCTACAACACCATTCGCTTTGACGATGAAGTCACCCGCTTTCTGTTCTGGCGCAACCTAATAGACCCCTACGCCCGCGAATGGCAAAACGGCTGTGGCCGCTGGGATTTGCTGGATGTCGTGCGCATGGTCTATGCCCTGCGTCCAGACGGCATCCAGTGGCCGAAAAAGCCCGATGGCAGCACCTCCTTCAAGCTGGAAGACTTGGCACGCATCAACGGTCTGGGGCACGACAAAGCCCACGATGCCCTGAGCGACGTACACGCCACCATTGAGCTGGCGCGGCTGGTGCAGCAACTCCAGCCCAAGCTGTTTGACTTTGCCCTGGGGCTGCACAAAAAAGACCAGGTGCTGCGCGAGCTGCGCCTGCCCGCAGAAGCGGCGCAAGCGCAGCCGTTTCTACACGTCAGCGGCATGATTGCGCCCGAGCGCGGCTGCATCACCATGATGTGGCCGCTGGCGCAGCACCCCAGCAATAAAAACGAAATCATCGCCTGGGACTTACGCGCCGACCCTAGCGAGCTGGCCTTGCTCGATGCCGACACGCTGCGCCTGCGCATGTTCACCCGCGCCGCTGATTTGCCGCCGGGGGTGAGCCGCCTGCCCATTAAAACCATCCACATCAACAAATCGCCGATGGTGGTGCGCCATCTCAAAACCCTCAGCCCGGAAATGGCCGAGCGCTGGGGGCTGGACATGCAAGCCTGCCTGCAACACGCCCTGATTGCCCGCGACTTGCCAGACATGAGCGCCCTGTGGCGGCAGGTCTATGCCGGGCTGCCCGCCCCCGGCAGCGTGGATGTAGAGCAAGACCTGTACAGCGGCTTTATTGGCCGCGAAGACCGTGCCCGCTTGCAACAGTTGCGCCAGTTGACCCCGCCAGAGCTAGCCCTTGACCGCACCGGCTTTGACGACAGCCGCCTGGCCGAGCTGGTATTCCGTTGGCGTGCCCGCAACTGGCCGGACAGCCTAAGCGAAAGCGAACAA
Organism: Comamonas sp.; assembly: GCA_018384835.1. Taxonomy (GTDB): domain Bacteria; phylum Pseudomonadota; class Gammaproteobacteria; order Burkholderiales; family Burkholderiaceae_C; genus Comamonas. The sequence continues at coordinate 3,479 of JAHAYB010000150.1, read as the reverse complement.
CTACGCTGGCAGCAGCATTGCGCCCAAGTGCTAGGCGGCGAACAGCCACAGATGCGCAGCGCCGAGCAAATGAGCGCGGAAATTGACGCGCTCTACGAAACCGCTGATGAGGCAGGGCAGGCCATTCTGGAAGCCCTGTACGAATGGCTAGAGGCCATTGCCCCTGAGTTGTAAAGTCAGGCTAGCTTGCCTTGCAGCCCTACCAAAACGCTGGGCGAAACCAGTTGGCTCACATCCCCGCCCAAGCTGGCAATTTCGCGCACCAAGGTGCTGCTGATGCATTGCAACTGCGGCGCGGGGGTAAGAAACGCCGTATCCACCTGGGGGCGCAGGTGGCGGTTCATGCTGGCCAGTTGCAGCTCGTAATCAAAGTCAGTGCCTGAGCGCAGGCCGCGCACCATCACCTGTGCGCCTTGCGCCAGGGCAAACTCAGTCACCAAACCTTCAAACGGCTCTACGCGCACATTGGGCATATCGGCCAGGGCGGTGCGTGCCATGTTCAGGCGCTCTTCCAAACTGAACATGGTTTTTTTGTGATGGGCAATAGCCACGGCCACCACCACTTGCCCAAACAGGGCGCAGGCGCGGCGCAGCATGTCTTCATGCCCTAGGGTGATGGGGTCAAAGGTGCCGGGGAAAACAGCGCAGATGGGGGTGGAAACGGGGGCGGTGGTGCTCATGTTCATGGTGCGGCTCATTCAGATTCCAATACTTGCAATAAATGGGCGTGGACAGCGCCTGCCTTGAGGTAGCGCTTGCGCCTCAGCCCGAGGGGGGCGAGCTGGGCATCATCCCAGGCTTGGGGGGTTTCCAGGTAAATCAGGCCATCGTCTGCCAGCACCTCGGCAGCGGCTTGCAGGGCGCTGCTAAACAAGCTGGGGCTGGCTTCAAAAGGCGGGTCAAGCAGCACCAAATCCCAATGGCCGGGGGCGCTGTGGCGTAGGGCGGCAATGCCGTCACCGCGCTGCACTTGCACATGGCCGCTACAAGGGGCTTGGGCTTGCAGTTGGGCGAGGACGCGCTCCAGTTGCAGGCACAGGCCAGCGTCTTGCTCTACCAAGCGCACTTGCGCCGCGCCGCGTGAGGCGGCCTCAAAGCCCAAAGCGCCGGTGCCGGCAAAAGCATCTATGCAGCGCCAGCCGCCCAGTTGCTGCCCCAGCCAGTTGAACCGGGTTTCGCGCACACGGGCGGGTGTAGGGCGCTGGCCGGGGCGCGGGGCAACGGTTAGTTTGCTGCGCCGCCATTGCCCAGCGATGATGCGCACCTCGCCCGCGCTGGCGGTTTTGCTACCGGCTTTACGCCCGGCGCTGGCCGTGTTTTTTTTAGCGGCCTTGGCGGCGGCAATGTCGGCCAGTTGGCGGTCTTGCTGGTGTTTGAGGCGGGCTTCCAAGGCCAGTGCCTCTTCAATGGTGCGAACGCGGTTGCGGCTCATGGGGTGGGGTCCTGGGGGGGTGGATTTTGGACATAGGCGGCTTTCAGACTTATAAGCGAAGGCTTAAAAATTGTTTGTGAATAGGTGTTGAATGCCTATTATTTAAAGAATAATTCTGATTTGAACTACAGTGAGAATTGATTATATTGGCTTAGATGAGCTGTTATGAGTGTGGAGGTAGGTCCTGACAGCGATTATGAGCTTGTCTTGTACTTTCAGGAGCTTTGAGACTGATCTTCTTCCAGTTATCGATTCTTGAACTGCAAATCCAATATCTGAAGCTGCCTTGTTAATAGCTATCTCAAGAGGGTTGTTTGGATTAAGAATAATTTGTATTTTATGAATAAGTGATACGACTGTAGGGTAGTCAAAATCAGCATTTAATTGTGGGTCTGACGCGATAATTAATGCGGGTGTATAATCGATGAGCCATTGTTCTTTACGAGAATTAAATGCTGATTTATTCAATTGTTCTATTTTGTATAATTCTGCTAAAATCAGAGATTTTGTGTTTTTGGCTTGATGGTGAGCAACAATTAATGCTGCTAAGAGACCACCTGCTAAACCAATAAATGATGAAAAAATTTCACTCATAATATCCCCTAATGCCTGAGTTAATCTGTATTGTGAAAAAATATTAATTTGAGGGGTTTTTTAGGTTTTTCACGATCCACCCCGCATTTTTTGTTCAATAGAGCGAAGTGTGTTTTGTATTTCTCGCTCTCGTAATTCTGGATCAATGGATTGAATATACTCAATAGCCGAAAAATCGTCGCCACGCTTTCTGTTTTGTGGTGGCTCAAGCGCCTCAATGAGTAGTGCCTCAAGTGTAGCGATAATGGTTGAAAGAGAATTGTTGAATGGTGTTTCTTGCAAGCCACCATCATCGGTTGCCTCCAGTAAACCAAACCAAGAAAAACGATTCCATCGGCTACCTAAGCGATCGGCGGTATGTTCATAAAGACGTTTGCCCAGCGGGCGGTCAACAGACCTGCCAACATAAACCACTGTGTGATGATCGTAGAGAATATAGATTCCTTTTTGCTTTCCGAAGTTGATTGACTTGGACGCGGCCTGTTGCTTTCCGTAGAGCTTGGGATCATTGCGCCAGACAACCAGATCTCTTTGCCAATACATACCGAAAGAGCGAATTATTGAATCTGATCCCTCAACATCGGTGTCATTAATTACTTCCAGTTTTTCCTTCGGCTCTAACCTTGGAGCAGGCGATAAAGGAGAAGAGTTCTTCAGGGAAAAAATACCTTTGCCAACACGGATGAATGGCGACTTATTGCCATCGTGCTTAATGGATGAGGCAAGCTGAGCATTAACTGTTGCAGCAGGTGTGGCCCCATCAGTTGTGTAATAGCCGCGAGAAAGAATCTGCTCAGAGATTTCTGTATAGTGCAAAGGTGAGCTGGATTCCCTCAATACTCGTTTGATTGCGTCTTTCCAAGACTTTTCCATAATACATCCAAAAATATAAATGAAATTATTGGCCGATAACACCTGCAAGCACTATCGTCCGCTAAACATGTTTCATGCTAGCTAAGCAACTATCTACCCTGCGCACATCCTACTCAGCGGTAGTTACTACCTGCCCACCCAGCACCAGACTAACCAAGCGCTCAGGCTGCCAGTGGCGTTGCAAGGCGGCGTGAACCTCCTCGCGGCTGAGGGCGGCTAGGCGCTCGCTCCAGCCGTCCAGGTAGTCCAGCGGTAGGCCGTTCCAGGCGATGTTCGAGAGGTTGGCTAGCAGCTTGCGGTTGCTGTCCAGGCGCAGGGCGAAGCCGCCGATGAGGTTATCTTTGGCGGCTTGTAGCTCTTCCTCTGTGGGGCCTTGGGCGATGAAGTCGGCCAGCACTTGGCGGGTGAGGGCAAGGGCTTGCTCGGCCTGGTCAGGGCGGGTTTGTAGGCCAATGCTGAAAGCACCAGCGTGCAGGCCGGGGGACATGCTGCTGTAGATGCCATAGGTCAGGCCGCGTTTTTCGCGCACTTCTTCCATCAGGCGGGAGGTAAAGCCGCCACCGCCCAGGATGTGGTCGGC
>JAHAYB010000070.1 GCA_018384835.1 Comamonas sp. | reverse complement strand
CGAACCAGCAAAGCGGCGCATTTGGCGCTGCTGCTGGCCGTTGGGTATCAGTTCGTATTTGAAGGCTTGGCGCAGTTGCATAGGTGTCAGTGAATATACTGGCGTTTTAGGATGCCTTGGGCATCCGTGCTATCCATCCCCGCCATCAATGACGGGGCTTTCTGCACATTTTGGTAAATCCTGATTCCGATTACTTGGGTTGCTTGCCATACAAATACAAATCATCCGACCAGGTAGCCAACCACTCAGGCTTATAGGCCACAAATACCGCCGCCATCATGCCGGTAATGACGGCATCGCCCCAGGCCATCAGCCAGCGGGCAATTTTGCCTAGTTCTTGCTGCACGCCGGGCAGTTGCTCGCCCGCTGCCTGCGCTAACAGGCCAGAGACAAACAAGCACAGCACCGTACCGACAAAGCCCCGGCCAAAAATGTAAACAAACACCTTGGTGCCTAAAAAGCGGCGTAGCAGCGCCCCCCAGCCCAGCGCCAAGGTCGCCGGCAGCAGCCCATGCCAGACGGTCAGCGACAAAGTCGCCCAAGGCGTGAGGCTGGGCGAGAGCAACCAAGTCACCACCCCCACCGCGCACAAAGCCAGCACCGCCAGCGGCCAACCCAGGGTCAGCACCACCAAGCAAGCGCCCGACCACTGCAATTGCAGCGGCATTTTGTGCAAAGTAGGCAGCGCCCACATCCACGGCAGGATGACGAGGGTGGCTAGCAGCGGAGTCCACAGCGGGCTTAAATCCCCATGGGTTTGTGATGCCAAAGGCGCACGCGCCGCCAGCAGCCGCCAGGGCTTGAGGGACAAGGCCAGCAAAATGGCGACAAGCGCTAGGGCAGGTTCTAACAGCATGGTGTGTTCTCGGGGTTCAAGGGGGGCAGAGCTAGCGCTGGGTCAATCTCGCCAATCAGTTGCGCCAGGGTTTCGTGGTTGATGCGGGTTTGAAACCGCACCGGCACGCCGCGCTCGCGCAAAGCAGCGAAAAAGCGTTTAGCGCTGTCAATCTTCCAGCGCTCTTTGGCGGGGATGTCCATCATGCTGTCGTAGCCCTTGGTTTCCACCACTAGGTACAGCGCCTGCGCTTGCTCGCCGCTGTGCAGCACATAGCCAAAATCGGGGTTGTAGTGCCCAACGGGGGTAGGAATGTTGATTTTGGGCAGCTTGGCAAACACGGTGACGCGCTGGTGGTTGGAGGCATCCACCGTATCGCGCTCAATTTGGCTATCTACGGGCATCCAGCCCTCTTGGTAAAGGGAGCGCTCTTGCACCGCCGAATTGGTGATGGTGTGTACCTCCGCACCGCACAGAGAGGCGGCCACCTCGGCCAGCAACTGACCCTGGGTATCGGTCAGCGCGGTTTGTGGGCGAATTTCGCGTAGCTCATAGCGCACCGTATTAATAATTTGCGCGTGCAAGCAGCGCAGGATGATGTCGCGCAGTGTGCGCAGAGCGCGGTTTTCATTTAGGCGGATTTGGGCGAACTTGTCCGCAGGCATTTGCCGCACGATGTCGGCAATGGTGTGCAGCGATAGCCGCGTTTGATTCGCCAGCTCACGCACAAAACCCATTAGCGTAAACACCGGCTGGGACAGTTGTTGGTAATCCGCCTGCTCGCTACGCGCTTGGGGGAGTGATTGCACATCGGTGGTGCGGGTAATGCTGATGGCTAGGGACTTCACCTCAAAATCTGTTGCTATGGCCGCCAGCACCGCCTGCGTTAGCGCCGTATTTTCCACTTCATAACGCAGCACCGCATCGCGGTTGAGGTTTTGCCACAACTGCTGGAATTGCGCGAACTGCCCAGGGCGTACATGCAGCAGCGCGGGCTTGCGCTCTGGCTTGGCTTTGATTTGTGCTGTGCCCTCGTAATACGCATCCAGGTAGTGGATAAGCTGGCGTGCCTGCTCGGGCTGCATCCCCGCCACCTTCGCCAGCACTAAGCGGGCGAGCGCTTCGCGCTGCGCTTGGTAGGGGGCTTTATCTTGCGCCAGTGTGGCTGTGCCTGTGGCCATATCCAGTGTGGCCATACCTTCAGCAGCCAGCACTTGCAGCAAAGCCACCGACATAAACGGGTTGCTGCCGGTAATGATGCCGTTGGCCGCCAGCGCATCGTGCGATAAGTCGCGTGCAATGCGCTGCACGCTGTGGGCGCTGATGTCGTTTTGAATGGCGCGGACAAAATCGCCTTCGCTGGCGGGCACCACCACGGTCAAATCGTTGATGGCATCAAAGGCCGCATCACTGGCCTGCACCCGCTCTAGTTGCTGATTGACCGCCAGACGCAGCCCCCGGCCAATTTGTTGGAGCTTGGTGATTTTGGAATTGCTAGGGGCCAGCTTGCACAGGGTGAACACATTGGGGTTGTCCCAGCCCTCTTGCAGCGCCCACATCGAGAAGATAAAGCGCAAGTCGGTATCAAAAGACAGCAGCTTTTCCTTATCACGCAAAATCAGGGCAATGGCCTCTTCCTGGCCTTTTTCACTGTGGGAGCGGGCAAAGTAGCCCTGGTGTACCTGCCCCACATTGCCCGCCGTGCGCTCCAGATAAGCGCGGTAGCCTGCATCCAAACCAGGGTTGGCCAGCACCTGGGCCAGCTCGGCGCGGTAATGCTGCTCAAACAAAGCCCGCAGCACAGCGGGGCGGCTGCCGTCGGGCAGGTATTTATGCACCGCATCAATAAAAAACAGGCTGATGGCCTTGATGCCGCGCAGAAAAAGCTGCTCCTCGCGCTCAAAGTGGTTGGCAATAGTGCGGCGTATCAAAAGCGACTGCACCTCATCGGCCAACATGCCGCAGCCCGTGGCCTCGCCCAGCGGCAGGCTAAAACCGTTGGTAAACAGTAATTCGGTTTTGGTGATTTTTTCTACCACATGGCCATCTAAATACGACAGGCCGGTAATCTCCCCTAAATTGTCTTTGGCGTACAGCGCGGCGCTGGCGGCTTTGCCATTGGCCGCCGTATAGGCAACACGGGCGCTGCGCTCTTTGGCGCTGCCGCTGACTTCTTGCAACGTTAGAGTTTGCGCCATATCTGCGCCCGTGCCCACGGTATCCACGGTAATACCCTTGACCAAACGCTGGCGAAACGCCTGCAAACTGTCCAGCGTATAAACCA
>JAHAYB010000115.1 GCA_018384835.1 Comamonas sp. | reverse complement strand
AGCGGCGTGCGCCGTGGCTCCGATGTGCTCAAAGCCCTGGCCTTGGGCGCACGCATGGTGTTTTTAGGCCGCCCCTTTATGTACGCCGCTGCCGTTGGCGGCAGCGCTGGGGTGGAGCACGCCATCGCCTTACTGCGTGATGAGGTGGACCGCAATATGGCCATGTTGGGCGCTTGCACTGTAGATGAAATCAGTCGTGCGCATTTGGTGGATTATCTGCCACAGGCATTATTATAATGCCCCCTCCTAAAAACAAAAAACCTCTTCATGAATACCAATAATGAAGAGGTTTTTTTATTTTCTATCCACCTTTATTTTCGCCAGTAATTGCTAGCGCGAATGCGTTGTTTATCTATACCCAGTTGGTTCACCAATATATCACGCCACACTTGAATATCACTATGCTCCCCGGCTGCCCAGGCATAACCTTCACCTTCAGGCAATTGGAGTGCCTGCAAAATAGCGGGTAGGGCATCGTTATTTTTATCAAGCACCCACTGTATATGCGCTTGGCATTGTGCTGCTAGTGCAATTTGATGGCTAGGGTCTGCAATTTTAATCAGAACGATGGCTTGGGTTGTAGGTGCCAGCTCTTCAAGGCGGCGTGCAATGGCGGGAATTGCGGTTTCATCCCCCAGCAGTAAATGCCAATCAAAACTCTTCGGGATAATCATGGAGCCTCTAGGCATCGGCAATGCCTAGCTCCTGGCCGATTGTTGCCTGCATCGCCCATTGGGTGGCAGGCCCCTCATGGCCCAAGACAAAATCAATATCCAAGGTGTTGCTGGCGGGGTCATAACGCCGTGGCGTGTAATCGCGCATGGCGGGTCTGGGCTGGTCTGCTGGAAACTCCAAGCCTTGCGTGCCTGTATAAATTCTGGCAACCAGCCTGTTGCCTTAGATGCAGCAGCCTCGCCACCTGGGAGCTGACTCATCCACTGCATTTTTTTGGCCGCATGTTTCAGCGCTGCAATTAGAAATTGCACATGCTCGGCGTTTTCTTCCAGCTTTTTCAGGCCAGCTTGTTCCAGGTGATAAACCTTACGCTTGCCAATAGGCTGCACTTTGACCAGCCCCCAATCTTCCAACTGCGCCAAGGCCGGGTACAACACCCCTGGGCTGGGGCGGTAGTAATCGCCAGAAATATCAGCAAACCGCTTGGCCAGTGCATAACCCTTCCCCCCCGAGCAGCAGGCCGCTGTCGTTGCCAAATTCCCACGCTGCACCCAGCAGCGCCCGCAACTTGGCCGCAGCCGTGGGCGTGGCCTTGCGCCCATCAATCACTGCAAACGCTTGCGAGCGCGTAACTGCTTGCGCGGGCTGGCTGGCCAGCGCTGGCTCGGCATCCAAAACTCGCTGGAGAGCGCGTTGCGCTGCCACAAATCCGGCCTGCGCCCGACTATCGCGCAGCGGCCCAGCAATAAAGGCTTGCACCAACTGACGCACCGTGACCGCCGCCGCGTCATCGCTTGCGGCCTGTGTCTTGGCTTGGCGCTTGGCCTGCACAGGGTCTTGTCCGCTCTCGCACCCGGCCACAAGTTCAGACTACCGCGCAGCGGCTTGCGCTGCCGATACCGCTGGCCAGCGCCCAAGCCCTACTTGCTTCATGCGCCCGCTAGCGTCTTTGTAGCGGTAAGTCCAAGATTTATAAGTGTTAGATGCTACCAGCCGCAGGCCATTACACCCATCCATCAAAAGATGCTGCCCCGGCGCAAGCTGCTTTGCCGTACGCACGTCAAAATACATAGCCTATACTCCGCCACCTGCCCAGCGCTGGCTAACCACAGCCTCCAGCACTGGGTAAATAAAATCTACGCCAAAACCTACGCCCAGAGCGTAAGTGTATATAAGCAAAATAACTTTAAGAATTGGCTGAAAAATGTATATAATTCAGGCGATCTAACCTGATTTGCTCTTGAAAATCAACAGGTTATAAAACGCGGGTGTAGTTCAATGGTAGAACGCCAGCTTCCCAAGCTTGATACGAGGGTTCGATTCCCTTCACCCGCTCCAAGTCACCGTTTCACACCATCCCATACAGCCCACAACCCGCTACCTCCCCAGGAGAGCGGGTTTTTTTGTTGGTGCTTGGCAAAAATTACACCATTAAAAACTGTCATGTTTAAGCAAGCCTGGTAGCCAATAATTGCCCTGCTACGCAGGGCATACGATGCCTGTACTTGGCACTAACGCTTCCTACACACTGCACCCACCTCAGTGCAGGCGAGGGAGAATTATTGATAAGCCCCCCAGTATTCTTCAAAGGGGCTCACCAGGAGACAACACCCCATGACGACTTTTGACGCATTCCACCAGCAATCCATTGAGCAGCCCGAAACCTTCTGGCTGGAGCAAGCGCAGCGCATCGACTGGCAGCAAGCCCCCAGCCAAGCCTGCGACTACAGCAACCCGCCTTTTGCCCGCTGGTTTCCTGACGGTCAGCTCAACCTCTGCCACAACGCCATTGACCGCCATCTGAGTAGCCGTGCCGAGCAAGCCGCCATCATCGCCGTCTCGACTGAAACCAATACCGAAACCACCTACACCTACGCCCAACTGCACCAAGAGGTGCAGCGCATGGCCGCCGCTTTGCAAGCGCTGGGCGTACAAAAAGGCGACCGCGTACAAATCTACATGCCCATGATTGCCGAAGCAGCCTTTGCCATGTTGGCCTGCGCCCGTCTGGGCGCTATTCACAGCGTGGTGTTTGGCGGCTTTGCCTCGGTATCACTGGCCTCGCGCATTGATGATGCCCAGCCTAAAGTCATCATCAGCGCCGACGCTGGCTCTCGCGGCGGGCGAGCCATTGCCTACAAGCCCTTGCTGGACGAAGCATTGGCGCTGGCCACGCATAAGCCCGCCGCCGTCCTGCTGGTGGATCGCGGCCTGGCTCCCCTGCCTCTGACCGCCGGACGCGACCATCTGTGGAGCGAGCTACGCCAGCAACACCTGGATGCCCAAGTGCCCTGCACCTGGGTACAGGCCACCGACCCCAGCTACATCCTCTACACCAGCGGAACCACCGGCAAACCCAAGGGCGTACAGCGCGATACCGGCGGCTATGCCGTCGCGCTGGCAGCCAGCATGCAGCACATCTTTAGCGCCCAGGCCGGGCAAACCTTCTTCTGCACCAGCGATATTGGCTGGGTCGTGGGGCATAGCTACATCATCTACGCCCCCCTGCTGGCAGGCATGGCGACCATCATGTACGAGGGCTTGCCCACCCGCCCCGATGCCGGTATCTGGTGGAGCTTGGTGGAAAAATACCGCGTTACCCACATGTTCTCTGCGCCCACGGCGGTGCGGGTGCTTAAAAAGCAAGACCCCGCCTATCTGAGTAAATACGACCTCTCCAGCCTAAAAACCCTGTGGCTGGCGGGCGAGCCGCTGGACGAGCCTACCGCCCAATGGATTAGCAGCGCCTTGCAAGTGCCCATCATCGACAACTTCTGGCAGACCGAAACGGGCTGGCCCATCCTCACCTTGTGCAACGGCGTAGAACCACAAACCAGCCGCTTTGGCAGCCCAGGACGCGCCGTCTATGGCTACAACGTCAAGCTACTTGATGAAGTTACCGGCCAGGAGCTGACTGAGCCGAACCAAAAAGGCGTACTCGCCATTGAAGGTCCCTTGCCCCCCGGCTGCCTGCAAACCGTCTGGGGCGATGACGAACGCTTTATCAACACCTACTGGAGCAGCATCCCAGGCCGCCAGATTTACAGCACCTTTGACTGGGGCATACGCGATGCTGACGGCTACTACTTCATCCTGGGGCGCACCGACGACGTGATTAACGTTGCCGGCCACCGCCTGGGCACACGCGAAATTGAGGAAAGCATCAGCGGCCACAGCGCCATTGCTGAAGTGGCCGTCGTAGGCGTGGCTGACTCCGTTAAAGGCCAAGTCGCCATGGCCTTTGCTGTAGCACGTAACGCCGACCAAGTTGCCACCCCCGAAGGCCAGGCCGCGCTAGAGGCCGAGGTAATGCAGCAAGTCGATAACCAACTAGGCGCAGTTGCCCGCCCAGCGCGGGTGCTGTTTGTCAACCTGCTGCCCAAAACGCGCAGCGGCAAACTGCTGCGCCGCGCCCTGCAAGCCGTGGCCGAGCGCCGCGACCCCGGTGACCTAACCACCATGGAAGACCCCATGGCGCTAGAGCAGGTCAAAGAGCAACTAGCCAATCGCTAATCAATCGCTAAGGAAGGCTTGTAGCGCCATAAAAAAAGCCCCGCCATATTTTGCTTGGCGGGGCTTTTTCTACAGTATGGCAAAGCCATTAGTGATGGTTAGTCACGTTCACCACCAAAAATGCCCAGCAAAGCCAGCAGGCTTTGAAAGACGTTAAACACATCCAAATACAGCGACAGCGTAGCGCTGATGTAGTTGGTCTCGCCGCCATCCAAAATCTGCTTAATGTCGTAGAGCATATAAGCCGAGAAAATCGCAATCGCCAAGGTGGAGATGGCCAGCATCATGGCGCTAGAGCCAATAAACACATTCACCACCGCGCCCACCATCAGCACCAAAGCGCCCACAAACAACCACTTGCCCATGCCCGAGAGGTCACGCTTAATCACCGTGGCCAAACTGGCCATCACGGCAAACACCCCCGCTGTCCCGGCAAAGGCCGTCATGATGAGTTCAGAGCCGTTTTTCAGCCCCAGCACTGAGGCAATCAGGCGCGAGAGCATCAGCCCCATAAAAAACGTAAAAGCCAACAGCACCAGCACCCCTGTGCTGCTGTGCTTGGTGCGCTCAATGGCATACATAAAGCCAAAAGCGCCCACCATAAACACGATAAGCCCCAAACCACCGCGCAAAGAGGCAGTGATGCCTGTGCTCACACCTAGCCACGCGCCTAATACGGTGGGCAGCATACTGAGCGCCAGCAACCAGTAGGTATTGCGTAGCACTTTGTGGCGCTGCTGCTGCGATACGGCGTAGCCCGCAGAGTCCAAAGTTGATGGGTGTTGCATGAAAAATAGCTCCTTCTATCAGCCCACTACAGGCTATTGAGGTTGCAGCTACGGCACCGCGCCGAGCCATCAGGGAAAAGATTCTAGGGGGTGAATGCTTTTTTCTGCAGCAACCGCTGCCAATGGCAAGCAAATTATTGGCAAAACACCTCATCCCAGCGGCTATTGGTCAGCGCCCAACACAAAAGGCAATCCCCGCCTGCTCACCCAAGACGCGGGAATCCTCGGGGTTTAGTCCGAGGTCAATAATAAGCGGTGTCCCCGCTCTAAAACATTGATTGCGCCGACTACATCAGCGTTTTCTGTGTGGCCGCATTGCATACATTGGAACTTGGCCTGTGTTTTGCGGTTGTCGGCGCTGACATGGCTGCAACAAGGGCAGGTTCTGCTGGTGTTGTGCGCTGGTACAGCAACGAGCAGTCCGCCATTCCAAGCCAGTTTGTATTCAAGCTGCCGCCTGAACTCAAACCAGCCTTGGTCAAGAATGGCTTTATTCAACCCGGACTTGGCTTTGACGTTTTTGCCTTTTGCTGCTTTGGACATGTTTTTTATCTGCAAATCCTCAATCACTACCAAGGGGTGGTTTTGGCTTATGGTGGTGCTGGTTTCGTGCAGATAGTCCTTGCGGCAGTTGGCAATGCGGGTGGGCAATTTTTGGACTTTGGCTTTCGCCTTTTTCCAGTTGTCGCTGAATTTGGTTTTGCGGCTCATGGCTCGCTGATAGCGACGCAGGCGGGTGTCATGCTTGTTGAAGCTAGAT
>JAHAYB010000470.1 GCA_018384835.1 Comamonas sp. | reverse complement strand
ATGTAGGCAATCTGCCCTACTCTTTCCGCGATAGCGATCTGGAGCAGACTTTCTCCGCCTTTGGTAGCGTGCAAAGCGCCAAGGTCATGATGGAGCGCGACACAGGCCGCTCCAAAGGTTTTGGCTTTGTAGAAATGGGCAGCGACGCTGAAGCCCAAGCCGCTATTGCCGGCACCAATGGCCAAAACCTCGGTGGCCGCGACCTGGTGGTCAATATCGCCCGTCCTAAGGAGCCACGCCCACCACGCAGCGGTGGCTTTGGTGGTGGTAACGGCGGCGGTGGCTTTGGTGGTAACGGCGGCGGTGGCTTCCGTGGCGGCTTTCGCCAAGGTGGCGGCGGCAATGGTGGCGGGGGCTTTGAGCGCCGCAACAACTCTTACTAATAAGAAGATTGCTTGAAGGGCGGAAGCGCCCGCTTAGACTAAGCTCTTCCCCCCAAAAAAACGCCGACATCATCGTCGGCGTTTTTGTTGGCGGCACTCAGCACTACGGTGCTATAGCGCTATAGCGGCAGTGCCTCCAAAGCCTGCAAGACCTCTGCGGCGCTAGGCATTTCACTGAGCACCTGCACCTGGCCGCCGGGGCTGTGCAGCACATAGGCCGGTACACCGCTGCGCCCCAGGGCGGTTAGCGCTTGGGTGATAGCGGGGTCGCGCCGCGTCCAATCTGCCCGCAGCAGGTGAATGCCGCGCTGGGCAAAGGCTTGCAGCACTTGCGTATCGGCCAGCACCGTGCGCTTGTTGTATTGGCAGGTGACGCACCAAGCAGCGGTGTAATCGACAAAAAAGCCTTGGCCTTGGGCGCGTAGGGCTTGCTCGCGCTCGGTGCTCCAGGCTTGCCATTGGCCGGGGGTATGGGCGCTGTCGCTGGCAAGGGGGGCGGTATTACTGCCAGCGGCCAGGCTATCGGGCTGGGGCTGGGCTTGCAGTTGAGGGCCTAGCGCCACCAGCATCCAGGCCAGCAGAGCGGCGGTGGCGCTGGTCAGCCACCAGCGGCTGGCTCCACGTTGGCTCCACGCCCACACCAGGGCGGCAAAGGCTACCAGCAAAGCTAGCAAGCTGGCCGCGCCATCAATGCCGCTTTGTTGCCCCAGCACCCACACCAGCCAGACCACCGTCGCCAGCATGGGAAAGGCCATGGCTTGGCGAAACGTCAGCATCCACGCCCCAGGGCGCGGCAGCCAGCGCACCAAGGCGGGCAGCCAACTGAGCAGCACATAGGGCAAGGCCATGCCCAGCCCCAGCGCCGCAAAAATCGCCAACGCCTGAGCAGCAGGCAGCGCAACAGCAAAGCCCAAAGATGCCCCCATAAAAGGCGCAGTGCAGGGCGAGGCCACCGCCACCGCCAGCACGCCGGATAAAAACGCATCCGCTACGGGGTGGCGCATCTGCATACTAGCGAGGCTGCTGGGCAGCATCTGACCAAACTCAAACAAGCCCGCCAAATTCAGCGCCAGCACGGTAAACAGCAGCGCCAAGGCCGCCACCACCCAAGGGCTTTGCAGTTGAAAGCCCCAGCCCAGTTGCTCGCCCGCTGCGCGTAAACCCAGCAGCAAGCCGCCCAGGGCAACAAAACTGAGCACCGCCCCCAAGGTATAGGCCAGCCCGCCCAGGCGCTGGGCGCGTAGATTGCTGCCGTGTTGGGCAAACCCCAGAATCTTGATAGCCAGCACCGGAAACACACAGGGCATCAGGTTAAGCAACAGCCCACCCAGCAAGCCCCCCACCAGCGCCGCCCACAAGCTGTATTGCGGGGCAGCGCTGGTGCTTGCTACAACGTTTGCAGATGCCGGGCTAGCCGTGCTCTGCGCAGAAGCCGCTAGGGCGGCGGCTAGGGCGGGGGGGATTTCTACCTCTGCCACCTCCGGCCACTGGCCACTGACGGGGGCGACCATGCGCCAGGCTTGGGCGGGCGGCGCTTCGGCCACGCTGCGCCCAGGGGCGGGCAGACCCAGCACCAGCGCAATCTGTGCTGGGGTTGCGCCGCGCATTTCTGACAGGGGCAGGCTAGCCTGCCAAAGTGGTTGGCTAGGGGCGGCGGGGTCATCCAGCCACGCCTGCTGCCAGTCCTGCCCTAAAACGGCGGCGTGGTAGAAGGTTTCCGCCAGCTCGGGGTAGAAGGCCAGTTCCTGCCCCTGGGCAGCGGCGGGCAGGCCGCGCACTTGTAGCTGCACTAGGGGCGGGGCATCGGTATCAGCAGCCTGTGCGGCATCGCTGGGTAGCACGGTGAACTGTGCCTGAATACGCTCATCCTCCAGCGGCTGCCCGGCTTGTGCCTGGGCAAAGGCGGCAGCATAAGCAGCATGGCTTTGCGCTACCGGCACGCGCAGGGATAAAGAGACATCCTCTGGCACGCATTCCACCCGGCAGACCAGCCAGCTAGCGTGCAGGTCAATCTGTACCTGGCCGCTGGTGTCGGGGGCAAAGTCTGCGCCGACCGTCAGCGGCACGGGCAGCAGCACCTCGCCCTCGTAGCCGAAGTTGAGAAAATCCTCCACCCGAATCTGCTGGGGCATCGGCCAGGCAATATCGCCAGCGCTCAGGCCAGGGGGCAGTTGCCATTGCAGCTCGGTGGGCATACCGGAATCGCCCGCATTCTTCCAATAGGTATGCCACTCGGGCTGGTGGCGCAGCAGCAGGCCAAGCTGCACCTCAGCACCTGGGCTAATGCCTTGCGGGGCGTGGATGACTAGCTCGGCATCCACCCTGGGCGTACTGGCACGGGCGGCGGTGGCATGGGTAGAGGCTTGGGCGCTGCCAAGTTTGAGCTGAATCTGCCCCCAAGCCGCAGGCGCGGCCAGTAGAGAAAGCATCAGCAATAAGGGTAGGAAAAGTAAAAATGCGCCGCGCAGGCGCTGGGTAAAAGATTGGGCTGGCATAGCGGTGTTGGAGAAGGAGAGGGGGCAGGGGTTCCCTTGAGCCTTGAAGGCGCTATCTGCTCCCATTATTGTGTGCCCTCTTGCAGTACCGACTGCGTGACCGCTATCAGGTAGATGTGGTGAGCCTGGCCGTGCTGGCCGATACCCGAGAGAGCTTTCGCCCCAGCAGCTTTGCTTACCAGCGCTGGGGCTGCGCGGTCAGCTTCACCTTCCCCGTATCCAAGCTGATAGACTGGGAAAAACGCTGGGGCGAGCTGGAAGCCAGTGAAAACGTATTTGCTCTGGTCGTTAGGGCACAGATTCACGCCAAGCGCATCAAGGATGGAGCCAGCCGCCAGCAAGTCAAGATTGGCTTGGTCAGATTGCTCTACGAGCGCGGTTACAGCCGTGAACAGGTGGTGGAGCTATTCAACATCATCGACTGGATGATTCAACTGCCCGAGGGGCTTGCCAGGGGTTTTTCAGAGACGGTCTATGCCATTGAGGAGGAGAAGAAAGTGGCTTAT
>JAHAYB010000074.1 GCA_018384835.1 Comamonas sp. | reverse complement strand
TCCTTAAATTTAATTAAAAAATTAGTAAGTGTTTAACTAGGGACTCAGAAAAATGATGTTTAACCATCTCTCTGTTGCCAAAAAAATCTCGTTGCTAGTGCTGCTGATAGTGGGCTTGCTCACTAGCGTGGCTGGTGGCCTGCTCTACTACAACAACCGCGTAGCTTCCGAGGTCGAGCATGAAGTGGTTGAGTTCGACCGGCGTATTTTGCAAGTAGTGCGCTGGCGTGCCGCCTCTGAGCTAGCAGTAACCCACATCATGGCAGCTAATATGAGTAGCGAGCCTGCCGTCTCTGAAGCATTGTTAAAAAAACAAGCCGATTATTCTGAGCAATCGGGGCAATTGCAAAAAGAGCTAGAGGCCGTCCTTACCCACCCCCAAGTACGCCAGCAATTGGAAAAAATTGCCACTTTGCGTACTGCTGTACTAGCCAATATCGCGACTGCTGACACAGAGCTGCCCCAGCTTATGCACGCCATGCAAGAGTTGGTGGAACTACAAACCCAGCGCCGCAACCAAGTCGTGCAAGCTGGCCATCAAACCGAGCGCAATGCCCTTTGGATAGGTATTGCCGTATTGGCCGGTGTTGTTGCCCTCGGGCTGCTGCTGGCACAAGCGCTGGTGCGCCAAATCACCCAGCCTTTAGGCCATGCCGTTGCACTGGCCAACACCATTGCCGCTGGCGACTTGACCGTCAACGCCTACGATAGCCGCCAAGACGAACTAGGCTACCTGCTACGTGCCATGGATGCCATGGTGCATAAGCTGCGCGATGTGGTTGGCCAGGTGCGCAGCGGCGTGCAATCTGTCTCTAGCGCGGCTGGCGAAATCTCTAGTGGCAACCAAGACCTGTCAGCGCGTACCGAACAAACAGCGGCCAACCTAGAAGAAACGGCCGCCAGCATGGAGCAATTGACGGCCACCGTCAGCCAATCCTCGGACACCGCTCGCCAGGCCAACCAACTCGCCAACACCGCCGTACAAGCCGCTACCCGTGGCGGTGAAGTGGTGCAGCAAGTGGTCACGAGCATGGACTTGATTAACACCTCCAGCCGCAAAATCAGCGACATCATTGGCGTGATTGACGGCATTGCCTTCCAAACCAACATTTTGGCCTTGAACGCCGCCGTAGAAGCCGCCCGCGCTGGCGAGCAAGGCCGAGGCTTTGCCGTCGTTGCGGGCGAGGTGCGCACCCTGGCCGGGCGCAGCGCCGAGGCGGCCAAAGAAATCAAACAACTGATTACCGCCAGCGTCAGCAATGTGGACACCGGCGCAGAGCAGGTCGCCCAGGCCGGGCAAAGTATGCAAGAGATTGTGACCAGCGTGCGCCACGTCACCGACTTGATTGGCGAAATCACCGCCTCCAGCACCGAGCAGCGCGACGGCATCTCGCAGGTGACCCAAGCGGTCGCCAATTTAGACCAGATGACGCAGCAAAACGCCGCCTTGGTCGAGCAGTCCAGCGCTGCCGCCGATGCCATGTACGACCAAGCGCAGCGCCTCTCGCAGGTGGTGGCTATCTTCAAAGTGGGGCAAGGTGATGCGACCAGCGCTAGCCCTAGCCCAGCAGCCCGCGCTGCACCCAGACGCAGTGGCAGTAGCCGTGATAGCACTGGCAGCACTAGCGCTAGTCAAGCTGCTCATCCAGCTCATGCTGCACCAAGCGTTGCCAAACCCCAGGGTGCTGCTAAACCCGTACCACGCCCAGCGCCCAAGCTGGCGGCAACGCGCAGCCCCGCTATGGCCACTGCCTCTGCTGACGATGAGTGGGAGTCTTTTTAATGAATAGCGATAGCCCCGCCTCCGAAGCGCTGCTGGCTAATGCCTTGCGCCTAGGCTGTGGGTTGGGGCTGCCTATTATTTACAGCATTGCACCGCCACTCTTGCCGCTTACCAATTCAAAGCGGCGTAAAAATACTATAATACTCGGCTTTGCTGGCAAATACCCGTCGTGCCAAATACTAGTTAGAGACGGGCAAAAACCGCTGCATTTGCCTGCTACTGGGCTCGATCTTCCCAGTAAGCCGGTGGGCAGCACCCTATTTTTGGAAATTGAATGACTACCATCCGCGTCAAAGAAAACGAACCCTACGAAGTTGCCCTGCGTCGCTTCAAGCGCACTATTGAAAAGCTGGGTCTGCTCACCGAGCTGCGTGCCCGTGAGTTCTACGAAAAACCCACCGCAGAGCGCAAACGCAAAAAAGCAGCCGCTGTCAAACGCCACTACAAGCGCGTGCGCAGTATGCAGCTGCCTAAAAAAATGTACTAAAACGCAGCCAGTCTTGTGGGCACGCAAGACCAGCTCAAAAAAACGCCACACCAGGGACGCCGGGTGTGGCGTTTTTTTATCCTGAATGCAGATAGGGGAACTTTCGGCTTTAGCACTCACTCCAATCGAGTGCTAACATGCCACTTTGGAACTGAAAGGACAAACGCAATGACCCACTCTTTGAGCAACACCGGCACTGCTGCGGCCTTGGCTCCAGCCAACCCTTGGGCGATGGTGCCATCGCTGGGTAACTTGGATGCCTACATCAGCGCAGCCAACCGTATGCCCATGCTCACCTTGGAAGAAGAACAAGACTATGCCCGCCGCCTCAAAAGCCACAACGATGTCGAGGCTGCTGGTCGTTTGGTGATGTCGCACCTGCGCTTAGTGATTTCCATTTCACGCCAATACACCGGCTATGGCCTGCCCCAGGGTGACTTGATTCAGGAAGGCAATGTCGGTCTGATGAAAGCCGTCAAGCGCTTTAACCCCGACCAGGGCGTGCGCTTAGTGAGCTATGCCATGCACTGGATTAAGGCGGAAATTCACGAATACATCATTAAAAACTGGCGCATGGTGAAAGTGGCCACCACCAAGGCGCAGCGCAAGCTGTTTTTTAACCTGCGCTCCATGAAGCAAGGTATGCAAGCCGATGCCGCCATGGAAGAAGATGCCGCCCTGCGCGAGGTGCTAACTCCCGAGCAAGTCCAGGCCATGGCCAGCAAATTAGGGGTTAAACCCGAAGAGGTGATGGAAATGGAAACCCGCCTAAGCGGTGGTGACGTGCTGCTAGACCCCAGCCCCAGCGACGACGGTGAAGCCGCCTTTGGCCCCATTGCCTACCTAAGCGACCACAGCCACGAGCCTACCGCCATGCTCGAATCGCGCCAGCGCGATGTGCTAGCCAGCGACGGTATTGCCCAAGCGCTAGAAGGGCTAGACCCACGCAGCCGCCGCATCGTGCAAGAGCGCTGGTTGCACGTCAATGACGATGGCAGCGGCGGCATGACGCTGCACGAACTGGCCGCTGAATACGGCGTAAGCGCTGAACGCATCCGCCAAATTGAAGTCGCCGCCATGAAGAAGATGCGCAAAACTTTGGCCGCGTTTGCCTAACCCCCCGCTTGGCAGCCTCTGCTCCCCGCCTGCTTGCCTGTTAGCAGCAGGCACAGGCTCTTAAAAAAACCCCCTAGGCCAAAAGGCTAGGGGGTTTTTATGTGTGCGGGGTGCTTAGGCTAGCGCTGCTCGTTAGTGAGGGAGCTGGCGCAAAATCGCCGCCGCCTCGCGGGCCGCTACGCGGCCTTCATCGGTGGGGATAACCCAAACTTCAATGCGGCTATCGGGGGCGTGAACCGCCCAGGCCGCTTTGCCGCCAGCATTACGGTTGCGTTCGCGGTCTAGGCGCAGACCGGTCCACTCTAGGCGCTCGCACACCTGCTCGCGCAGCACGGCATCGTTTTCGCCAATACCGCCGCTAAAGGCCAGTACGTCTAGGCCGCCTAGGCAGGCCGTCAGTGCGCCGGTTTCACGCACGATGCGGTGGGTAAATTGGTCAATGGCGCGTTGGGCATTGGCACTGCCGTCAGCGCGTAGGGTGCGCATGTCGGCAGAGATACCGGATACGCCCAACAGCCCCGATTCTTTATACAGCAGCTTTTCAATGCGCTTGGCATCCCAGCCTTGCTCCAGCAGGTAGAGCAGTACGCCAGCATCCAAGTTGCCGCTGCGTGTGCCCATCATCAGGCCATCCAAGGCGGAAAAACCCATGGTGGTGGCCACGCTTTGCCCGCCTAATGCAGCGCATAGACTCGCGCCATTGCCTAGGTGCGCCATTACCACACGGCCTGGGCCGCGCAGGGTCTCTTGCTCTAGCACCGACATGATGTACTGGTACGACAGGCCGTGAAAGCCATAGCGGCGCACCCCCTGCTCGCGCAGCGCCTGCGGCAGCGCAAAGGCGTAGTCGATTTCTGGCATGTTGGCGTGAAAAGCCGTATCAAAGCAGGCAATCTGCGGCACCTCGGGGAACACTTGGCGAAAGCGGCGAATGCCCTCCACGTTGTGCGGTTGGTGCAAAGGAGCCAGCGAGTTGAACTGCTCTAGCTTTTGCACCACCTCGTCAGTGACCAGCACACTGTGATGAAACTCACCCCCGCCGTGTACCACGCGGTGCGCCACTGCCCGAATGCCTTGGGCAGCGGCCAGCTCTTGCACCAAAGCGCCCAAGCGCTCTAAGGCCGCGTGAAACGGCGCTTGCGTAGGCGCTACGCTGAGGCTTTCTTGCTGCTTGATACCTTGGTGTGTCCAACCCATTTGGGGCTGGCCGTTAGGCTCTAGCCCTTGGATATTGCCTGACAGGGTGTGGGGCAGCACTTGGCCGCCTTCGACCGGGTGGAGAGAAAACTTCAGCGACGAGGAGCCTGCATTGACGGCAAGAATGGCCATATGGATGTCTACCTTTTAGATGCGTTGTGGGTGCTACGGGGTGGGGGTGAAAGGGGGGCGGCTGAGAGTGCTTAGGCGGTTTGCCCTTGCTTCCAAGCATTTTCCTGGGCGATACGGCGCTGCTCGTAGGCCATCAAAACCGCCAACACGGTAGAGGCAACACGCGCCATAGGGCCGTCAGCGCGGCTAGTGAGGGCGATAGGCACACGTGCGCCCAGCACTAGGCCAGAGCCATTGGCACCAGCCAAATACTCCAGCTGCTTGGCAATCATGTTGCCGCTTTCCAGATCGGGCACAGCCAGAATATCGGCCTGACCAGCCACCAGCGAATTGATGCCTTTGATACGCACGGCATCAGGGGAGATGGCGTTGTCAAACGCCAAGGGGCCGTCCAGCAGGCCGCCGGTAATCTGGCCACGGTCGGCCATCTTGCACAGCGCCGCAGCATCCAGGGTAGAGGGGATGGTGGCAGTCACTGTCTCCACCGCCGACAGAATCGCCACCTTGGGCTGCTCCACACCCATCACGCGCAGGAAGTCGATGGCGTTCTGGATGATGTCTGCCTTCTCGTTCAGCTTGGGGTCGATGTTGATGGCCGCATCGGTAATCACCAGGGGCTTGTCGTACAGCGGCACATCAAAGCGGAAGACGTGCGACAGACGACGGCCTGTGCGCAGTGCCGGCTGCTGCAAAACGGCTTTGAGCAGCTCATCGGTGTGCAGGCTGCCCTTCATGATGATTTCCACATCCTTGCGGGCGGCCATGGCGGCAGCCAGCTCGGCAGCGGCATGGCTGTGCTCTACCGAGATGATTTCCACACCTTCCAGACTAACGCCCGCTTGCTCGGCAGCGTGGCGGATACGGCCTTCAGGGCCAATCAGCACGGGAACAATCAAGCCTTCGTTGGCAGCATCGATAGCGCCAGTGATGGAGCCTTCATCGCAGGGATGTACCACGGCGCAACGCACAGCTTCACGGCCAGCCACTTGCGCTAGCAGCTCGTGGTGGCGTGCCTCTGGGTCAAACAACTGGATTTGGGGGGCATCAATACGCGCCACACGCACTTTTTGCGTGGGGGGCATGAGGCTGGCCTCACCCTTCAAGACGGTTTCGCCCTTTTGGTTAGTGACTAGGCAGTCGAGCTTGATGCGTTTTTTCTCTTCGTTCTTTTCAGACACGGTGGCTAGCACAGTCAGCGTGTCACCAATGCGCACGGGGCGGGTGAACCTCAGCTCTTGGCCCAGGTAAATCGTGCCGGGGCCAGGAAAGCGTGTACCAAACAGGGCAGAAATCAGGCCAGCAGCAAACATGCCGTGGGCAATCACGCCTTCAAACATGGTGGCGTTGGCGTACTCCACGTTCAGGTGGGCGGGGTTGATATCGCCAGACACGGCGGCAAATGCCTGAATATCTTCTTGCGTCACCG
>JAHAYB010000062.1 GCA_018384835.1 Comamonas sp. | reverse complement strand
TGGGAGCGGGCATCCATGATGAAGCGGCTCTCTTGCCGTATCAGGCCATACACATAGGCCGGGTCTAGGCCAATGTGGCGTGCGCGGGCAATAACGTCTTGGGCAAAAGGCATGGGGTAGCGCTGACGCCAGCTAACAATGGCGCGGGTGCGCTCGCTGGTGTTAATGCAGCGGTCCCACACTTGGGCTTGGCAGGCCAGTTCGGCGGCGGCAAACAGGTCGCGGTCGGCCATACCGCCGGGTTCGTGCAGGTTGGTGCTGTAGTTCCATTCGCGCACGCCTTCGCTGCGCAGCCCCATGCCAATGGCGTACAGGGCGCGGCTTAGTCCGGGGTGTTGCTTGGCGCGTTGAATTTCTTGGGCGGTGGGCGGCGCTGGCTCTGGCGGGGCGCTGATGGGCTGACCCAGCGCTTCTTGCGCCAGTTGTTCGTAAAAGCCGTTGACCCCGGCAATGCGCTGTAGCGCCTCTTGTGCGCTGGCTTGGCGCTGGGTGTACTGCGGGTGCTGGCGCTGGGCAAGCAGGGCGCGGGCGTGCCAATAGACCCAGGTGCTGTCGGCGCGGCTGCTGGCGGGCATGGCCTCTATGGCAGCTTCTACCAGCGGCCAGCGGCCATTGCGCAAGGCCGCCCGCGCTAGCCAAGCGAGGTGCTCTGTATGCAGGCGCGGTAGTGATTGCACCTGGCCAAAGTAGTCCACAGCCTGGGGCAGGAGGCGACTGGCCGCAACCTTGCCCACTACGCCCCATACCCAGTCGCGTTGGCTGGGGCTGAGGGCTTTGCCCCAAGCGCCTTGGAGCTGGGCGACCGCTTGCTCTGGCTTTAGCACTGCCAGCCGCACCAAGGCCAGGGTGGCCAATTCGGTGCTTGCGCCATCGGCGCTGGCGCGGGTGGGTGCTTGGGTCTTACTGAGGTAGGTTTGCGGCGCAGAGAAGATAGCTTCTAATGGCGCTGTCATGCCCTCCCCTAGAGAGGTAAGGGCTTTGCGGGCGGCTCCTTGGTGCTTGCGCTCGGCACCGAGGCGGGCACGTTGCCATAGCACCTCGGTGGGCAAGAGGCGGGCTTGGTGAAGCTGGCCTGCGGCGTAGGAGCAGCCCTCGTCCGCATTGGGCTGGTCTAGCCAAAGCTGCTGCAAGCGGCTGCCTGCATCAGTAGGGGGGCGGCCTTGCTCGCTGGCAATGGCTAAGTCGTAGCACTGCACTTGCTTGTCATCTTGCATCCGAAAGTGGGGGTGCAGGCGGGTAAATGCGCTCCATTGTCGCCTTTGCCCTAGTAGGAGCAGCCAGTCGTTGCGCAGGCGGTCTTCTAGGTAAGTGCCAGGCCAGCGCTGCAAGAACTGCTCGACCTCGCTGGAGCCAACACTGCCTAGGCGGGCGCTCAGTTCCCAATATTCGGCCCATATTTGTAGCGGGTGGCCTTGGGCGGCGGGCAGCAGCTCTTTGAGGCGCGATGCCTGGCCTTGGCGTGCGGCTTGCTGCATTTGCAGCAGTACCTCATCGCCAGGATGGGTTTGCGTTTGCGATAAAGCGGCGCTGGCCATGCCAAGGTAGCACGCCAAGGCGGCAAGTGGTGTCAAAATCTGTGGCCAATCGGTAGTGCGTTTCATCTCATAAAAATCCGGTTGAAAGCCTCCCCCCTTGAAGGGGACGATTCAGGTTGATGCAGGGTGTGACCTGCTTTCCCCCATTTGCACCAGACACCAAAGAAAAGGGCTGGTGCGTAATTGAAATTCAAATTGCAATTGAAATTGAAGCAAGGATTATGTGTGATGGACAAACCCACCCTACGCCAGCGCCTGGTGCAACAGCGCCTGGCCATGCCCGACCGCCTACAGCGCAGCAACGATTTACAAAGCGTCATGCGTCTGTGGCTGGTGGGGCGCAGCGACACCGTAATTGGCGCGTACTGGCCTATTAAAGGGGAGTTTGACCCCCTGCCCGTCCTGCACCGCTGGAAAGAAGATGGCGAGCTGCTAGATAAACCTTTGCGCCGCCGTATCGGCCTGCCCGTGGTCGATAAGCAACACAAGACCTTACAATTTCACGCTTGGTTTCCAGGCTGCCCCATGCAGGAAGATGCTTACGGCATCCCCAAGCCCTTGGGCACAGAGGTGGTGGAGCCTACGTTGCTATTTGTGCCCTGTGTGGGATATGCCGCTGGTGGTTATCGCTTAGGTTATGGGGGCGGTTTTTACGACCGAACCTTGGCACAATTGCAACCGCGCCCGTTTACGGTGGGTTTGGGCTTTGCCCCGGCTTACATAGAGGCGTTTACGCCCCAAGCGCATGACTTGCCGCTC
>JAHAYB010000057.1 GCA_018384835.1 Comamonas sp. | reverse complement strand
TAGCGGGAACAAAAAAGGCCAGTTCCGAAAAACTGGCCTAAGTCGTTGATTTACTTGGTAGGGCGTGCTGGACTCGAACCAGCGACCAAGGGATTATGAGTCCCCTGCTCTAACCAACTGAGCTAACGCCCCACTGAGGGAAATTCCTGCAACTGTGCGCTGCAAAGCCGCTGATTGTAGCCCAGCTACTAGCGCTGATGGCTGTTATGGCTTAAAGCATTACTCACCAGCTTGGCGGTGATATCGACAATTTGAATCATCTTGTCGTAGGGCATACGGGTGGGGCCAATCACGCCCAGGGTGCCGACGATTTGGCCATCTACCGCATAGGGAGCGCTCACTACCGACAGCTCTTGCACAGGCACGATATGGCTTTCGCCGCCAATGTAGATATGTACACCCTGAGCTTTGCTAGAAAAATCCAGCAGGCGCAGGATATGGGTTTTCTGCTCGAACAGCTCAAAAGCGCGGCGCAGGTGGTTCATGTCGTGGCTAAAGTCGCTGACTGCCAGCAGGTTGTGCTGGCCAGAGATAACCACCTGCTCTGGCGCATCGGCGCTGAGGGCTTCTGCCCCAACATTCACGGCAGCACGCATCAACTCGCTGACCTGGCTGCGCAGTTGATCTACCTCGGCTTGCAGGCGTTCGCGCACTTGCTCTATGGCTTGGCCTGCGTAGTGGGCGTTCAGGTAGTTGCCCGCTTCAATCAGGGCGCTGTCATCTAGCTCGGCATCGGTGAAAATCACGCGGTTTTGTACGTCGCCATCGGGGGCAACGATGATGACCAGCACGCGCCGCTCGGACAGCTTGACGAACTCAATATGCTTGAATACCGAGCTGCGCTTGGGTGCCATCACCACCCCCACGAATTGCGATAGCTCTGACAGGATATGCGCCGCTTGGGTAATCACCTTCTGCGGCTGCTCGGCAGGCAGTGCGGGGGCGGTGACGGCGTTGGGCTGGGCGGTGAGCATGGTGTCCACAAACAGGCGGTAGCCCTGCGCCGTTGGGATGCGCCCGGCAGAGGTGTGGGGGCTGGCAATCAGCCCCATATCCTCCAGGTCAGCCATGACGTTGCGGATGGTGGCGGGCGACAAATCCAGCCCACTGGCACGCGACAAAGTGCGCGAGCCTATGGGCTGGCCATCGGCGATATAGCGCTCTACCAGCGCTTTGAGCAGTAACTTGGCACGGTCATCCAGCATGGCAGCATTTTAATATGATGTAATTTCGTCCCATGAGACCCAAATTCCGCCATGTGGCCCTGATTGGTAAATACCACCCGCTTTCGGGCTCCAGTGCGCCTGCCAATCCCGCGCACCAGCCCTTGGCCGAGATTGCCGAGTTCCTGCATACCGCTGGCTGCGAGGTGGTGGTGGAAGCCTATACCGCCACCTATACCGGCCTGGACAAGCGCTTTCCCGTCATGGCGGTGGACGATATTGGCCAGCACTGCAACCTAGGCGTGGTGGTGGGCGGCGACGGCACCATGCTGGGCATTAGCCGCCTGCTGGCGCGTTATGGCACGCCGCTGGTGGGCATCAACCAGGGCAGGCTGGGCTTTGTGACTGATATTCCGCTGGCCACCTATCGCGAAACCCTTTTTCCCATCTTGCTCGGCGAATACGAAGAAGACACCCGCCACCTGATGCTGGCGCAGGTGCTACGCGGCTCGCGCTGTGTGTTTGAGGATTTGGCCGTCAATGATGTGGTGATTAACCGAGGAGCCACTTCCGGCATGTTGGAACTGCGCGTTGAGGTTGATGGCCGCTTCGTCGCCAACCAACGCGCCGATGGTCTGATTGTGGCCACGCCCACAGGTTCTACCGCCTACGCCCTGTCGGTGGGCGGCCCCATGATGCACCCCGCCACCTGCGCCTGGGTGATTGCGCCGATTGCGCCGCACACCCTCTCCAACCGCCCGATTGTGATTTCCGATAGCAGCCAGGTGGTGCTGGAAGTGGTGGGCGGGCGCGATGTCAGCGCTAATTTTGATATGCAATCCTTTGCCACCATCTTGCATGGCGACCGCATCAGCGTGCGCCGCTCGGATTACCAGGTGCGCTTTCTGCACCCCAAGGGCTGGAATTACTTTGCCACCCTGCGCAAAAAGCTGGGCTGGAACGAAAGAGGGTATAGCTCATGACACTACGCCGCATGGTTTTGCGCGACTTTGTGATTGTCCAGGCGCTAGAGCTGGACTTTGCCCCCGGCTTTACCGCCCTCACCGGCGAAACTGGCGCGGGCAAATCCATCTTGATTGATGCCCTGCAACTGCTGCTGGGCGCTCGTGCTGATGCAGGCGTAGTGCGCGAAGGGGCGGGTCAGGCAGAAATCAGCGCTGAATTTACCCTGCCTGCCCATCTGCACGACTGGTTACACAGCCAAGGCTTTGCCGTTGAGGAATGCCCCGACCACACCGGCGGCAGCCTGCTACTGCGCCGTAGCATTGATGCCCAAGGGCGCAGCCGCGCCTGGGTTAATGGCAGCCCGGCCACCGCCACGCAATTACGCCAACTGGGACAGGCGCTGGTGGATATCCACGGCCAACATGCCTGGCAAAGCCTGATGCGGCCAGAGTCGGT
>JAHAYB010000025.1 GCA_018384835.1 Comamonas sp. | reverse complement strand
TGCAAGTGCTCGGGCAGCTCGGCCAGCGGCATGGTGCTGGCGCGAATTTGCGCGGCCAGCTTCTCGCCACGCGCTGCGGTGCGGTTGGCAATGGCCATGTGCTGGGGGTGGCGGGCGGCAAAGTGGGTGGAGACCAGCTCAATCATCTCGCCCGCGCCGACAAACAGCACGCGGATTTGCGACAGGTCTTCAAACAACTGCCCTGCCAGGCGCACGGCGGCGGCGGCCATGCTGATGCTGTGTGCGCCAATCTCGGTGGAGGAGCGCACCTCTTTAGCCACGGCAAAGCTGCGCTGAAAAAGCTGGTGCAAGGTGGTGCCTAGAGCGCCTGCATCCTCGGCAGCGCGTACGGCGTTTTTCATCTGGCCGAGGATTTGTGCCTCGCCCAACACCATGGAATCCAGCCCGCTAGCGACGCGAAAGGCGTGCCGCGCCACCAAGCCATCTTCTAACAGGTAGGCATGTGAGCGCAGCTCCTCTATGCCTACGCCGCCTGCTTGTGCCAGCCAGCCCAGGGTGTGCTCCAGCGCGGGTTGGCTGGCGGCGCAATACACCTCGGTGCGGTTGCAGGTGGAGAGGATGGCGGTTTCCACCCCCGGATGGCGCGTAGCACTGGTCAGCGCTTGTCGCAGCCCCTGTAAAGTGGGTGCGATTTGGTCAAGCGCAAATGCAAAACGGCCCCGCACATCAAGCGGCGCCGTGTTGTGATTGATACCTAAAGCCCATACAGCCATAACTTCTGATTATAAAAGACTTATTTGATTTCTGGGTTTGTCCGGATTGAAGACTTAGCTTCTATGCCTGATTGCGCCCCGATGAGCGCCTGCACACCCGCGAGGGGGCTGTGCACACGTTCTAACGTGCAAGGCATCAACCAAGTTACCCCCCCATCACTGGCTAGCCACTGCCCCAGCGGCTGGCATTGGAGTGGCTGCGATAGCTGTGATGACTGCGCCGCCCCTCCCGCCAGCACCAAGTGTGGCAGGCACAGCGTGTAGTCCGGTGTAAATTCCGAGCGCGTTAAGCGCAGCGGCACGGCTGGCCAAGTTGGGGGCTGGTAGTGGTACTGGCCGTTGATAAGGCGGGCATCCTCCGGCGGCTCCATGCCTGCGCCTGAGCCGTGGATACGCGCCTCTAGCGCTTGTAGGCGGGGCTGGGGGTGCTGGGCTGTAGCCGCTAGCACAGCGTAGTCTTCCTCCCAGCGCACTTTTTCAATCGAATGCGTCCAGGCTAGGGTAAAGCGCTGGGCGGGTATAAATACGGGCGCTGCTGCTGGCTCGCTGGGCGGGGAGCCAGCGGCCAGCGTCAGGCAAATGCCCAGCAGCGCCCCAGTACTTGGCATCAGCCTTGCGCCTTGCTGTTAGCCGGGCGGTAGCTGCGGCTGCGCCAGTAATGCCAGGCAATAAAGGCTGCAACAGCAGCTAGCCCTAGCTCATCCGTTAGGGGGGCGGCAACTACCAACAGGCTGGCGCTGGCTACGGCCACCATGCGCTCTACCCAGTTCAGCGGCGCAAACAAAAAGCCAATCGCCCCCACACCCCACATGCTCACGGCAATCAAGGCTTTGAAGAAGACCCAGGCCGTTGCCATCAGGCTGTCGCCCTGCATCATCAACGCGGGGGTATAGACGGCCATATAGGGCACGACAAAGCCAGCCACCGCAATGCGTACTGCCTGCATACCAATTTTCAGGCCGCTTTCACGCGCAATTGGGGCGGCGGCAAAGGCGGCCAGTGCCACGGGTGGGGTCAGATCGGCCATGATGCCAAAGTAAAAGACAAACATGTGCGAGACAATCAGCGGCACGCCCAGCTCCAGCAGCACCGGCGCGGCCAGCGAGCTGGTGATGATGTAGTTGGGAATGGTCGGAATGCCCATGCCCAGCACCAAGCAAGTCAGCATCGTCAGGAATAGCGCCAGCAGCAGGCTTTCCTTGCCAATGGCAATCACATGGCCGCCCAGTTCGGCAGCCACACCTGTCAGGTTGATAGTGCCAATAATCACGCCCACCAAGGCGCAGGCAATGGCTACAGGCAGGGCGTGGCGTGCGCCATCGGCCAGGGCTTGCATGGCCAGTTGGCGGGCATCTTTACCGCAGCGCAGGGCGTAGTTCAAAGCCACCAGTGCGGCAATCAAGGTGATAAAAGTCATCACCCCAAACCAGTAAAAGCCCGCACAGGCAAAGCCCAGCAGCACCCAGAACAGAACGCGCAGCGCCTGACCACGAATGCCCTGCATGGCGGCGGCACCAAAAATCAAAATCACCGTCAGCGCCAGGCCCACCGTGCCCGAGAACATGGGGGTGTAGCCCGAAAACAGCAACCACACCAAGCCAATCAGCGGGATGAGCAAATACCAGCGCAGGCGCACGGCTGCCCAGGGGTCGGGGCACTCTTCTTTAGGCAGGCCGAGTAAGCCTTTATGTCCAGCTTCCAGATGCACCATCCAGAATGCGGTGAAGAAGTAAAGCATGGCCGGAATCACCGCAGCCTTCACAATGTCCACATAGGGCACGTTAATCGTCTCGGCCATGATGAAGGCCACTGCGCCCATCACCGGAGGCATGATTTGCCCGCCCATGCTGGCCGTCGCTTCCACGCCCCCTGCAAACGCAGAGCTGTAGCCAAAGCGCTTCATCAAGGGAATGGTGAATTGGCCGGTCGTCACCACGTTAGCCACGCCCGAGCCGTTAATCGTGCCCATCATGGCCGAGGACACCACGGACACCTTGGCAGGCCCACCGCGTGTATGGCCTACCGTGCCCAGGGCAAAGTCGTTAAACAGATTAATCATGCCTGCCTGCTCTAAAAAAGCACCAAACAGGATGAACAGGAAAATATAGGTGGACGACACATAAGTGGGCGTGCCGTAAATGCCCTCGGTGCCAAAGGCTAGGGTGCTAACAATCTGGTCAAAACCGTAGCCACGATGTGCCAGCATCCCAGGCAGGTATTCACCAAAGCTGGCGTAAAGCAGGAAAGCCCCGCAAATCAGCGGCAGCCCCCAGCCCATGGCGCGGCGGGCGGCCTCAAACACCAAAGCCAGCAAGAGGATGCCAATTACCCAGTCTGAGGCAATCAGCTCGCCCGCGCGGGCGGTTAAATCGGCTTCAAATACCCAGTGGTACAAGCTGAGGATAAAGCCCAGCAAGCCCAGCCCCCAGCCCAGCCAGCGGCCAAAGCTGGCTAGCCCGCTTTGGCTATTGCGCTGAAACGGTGGGGAGATGATGAACACCATCCACAGCACAAAGCCCACGTGCAGCGCACGAATCACTTGGCTGGAGAGGGGGTGAAAAGCCGCCATCGTGAGCTGATAGACGGAAAACGCAATCGCCACCCAGAAAATAGCCCGCGCCAACGGCAGGGCTGGTGGGGCGGCGGCAGTGCTAGCGGGGTCAGACATGACGAGACTCACTTTTCAAAAAACAAGCCCCTAGTTGGAGGCTAATCCCTAGGGGCTGTGGTGGTGGGTTAGAGAGGTAAAGGCTGATTACTTCAGCACTCCCACTTCTTTATAAAAGCGCTCTGCGCCAGGGTGTAGGGGGATGGACATGCCATTGACGGCATTTTCCAGCTTGATGTTTTTGGCAGCGTTGTGTGCGGCGTACAGCGTCTCTAGGTTGTCGTAGAGCTGCTTGGTCATGGCATACGCCAAGTCATCCGATACGCCTGAATGGGTGACTAAAAAGTTGGGGATGGCAGCCGTGGCCACATCTTCCGTCTGGCCGCTGTAGGTATTGGCAGGGATGGTGGCGGCTTGGTAGGCTGCATC
>JAHAYB010000019.1 GCA_018384835.1 Comamonas sp. | reverse complement strand
TCAAGTTGTGTGGCGGGATGTTGGTGGCCATACCCACCGCAATCCCAGCGCTGCCGTTAACCAGCAGGCTAGGTAGGCGGGTGGGGAGCACTAAAGGCTCTTGCTCGCTGCCGTCGTAGTTGGGGCCAAAATCTACCGTCTCCTTGTCGATGTCGGCCAGCATTTCATGGGCGATTTTCGACAGGCGAATTTCCGTATAACGCATAGCGGCGGCGTTATCACCATCGACCGAGCCGAAGTTGCCCTGACCATCGACCAGCATGTGACGCAGGGAAAAATCTTGCGCCATACGCACAATGGTGTCGTACACCGCGCTATCGCCATGGGGGTGGTATTTACCAATCACATCACCAACGATACGCGCCGATTTTTTATAGGGGCGGTTCCAGTCGTTGTTCAGCTCGTGCATGGCAAACAGCACGCGCCGGTGCACGGGCTTTAAGCCGTCACGCGCATCGGGCAAGGCACGGCCCACAATCACGCTCATGGCGTAGTCAAGGTAGCTGCGGCGCATCTCCTCTTCAAGGCTGATGGGCAGGGTTTCTTTGGCAAACTGGGTCATGAATCTATTTGTAGTAGTGCCTTTTCAGGCAGAAGCAAACATGGCATTTTAGAGGGATTGGACTGTTGCAGTCTGGCCACACATGTTTAAAATTATGGCAGCCTTGGTCTGTTGACCTTGGTTCGCGCTTTTACCAACCACATGCCCTATGGCACAATCAGCACAGCGTTTTGGTGATAGTCACTGATAACGTCCCCATTTTTCGCATTAGCGGCTTTATCCCCAAGAGGAGAATCATGAAAAAACTCAACCAAATGGCAATTCTATTTGCCAGCGCAGCTTTGGCCACCGCCGCTGGCGCACAAATCAAAGCTGCCGACGGCGGCAACGTTGTTGACAACTGGCAAAACGGCACGGGCGAATTGGTCTGGAAAAACGGCACCAATGAACTGTGCTGGCGCGATGCCAACTGGACACCCGCTACCGCCGCTGAAGGTTGCGACGGCGCTTTGGTCAAACAGGCCGAAGCCCCCGCTCCAGCCCCTGCACCTGCTCCAGCCCCCGCTGTAGCCAGCAAAGTAAGCTTTGCCGCTGATGCTTTCTTTGACTTTGATAAGGCCACCCTCAAGCCCGCAGGCAAAGCCAAACTCGACGAGCTGGCAAGCAAAGTACAAGGCATCAACTTGGAAGTGATTATTGCCGTGGGTCACACCGACTCGGTTGGCTCTGATGCTTACAACCAAAAACTGTCGGTACGCCGCGCTGAAGCCGTTAAAGCCTACTTGGTGAACAAAGGTATCGACAAGAGCCGCGTTTACACCGAAGGCAAAGGCGAAACCCAGCCCGTGGCTGACAACAAGACCAAAGAAGGCCGCGCACAAAACCGTCGCGTAGAAATCGAAGTGGTGGGCACTAGCAACTAATTACTAATTGCTTGTTGGCTGTGTAATTTGCTTGGGCTTTGAAGGTTTTCGGGTTACAAGGCCGAAATTACCTAAAGCCCTTCCAAGCCAAGCCCCATCAAAAGCCCCGTTATCGACGGGGCTTTTTTTATACCCCTTTCTTTAACCCCTCTTTACTGCCCAGCACCGCCCATGACTGAAAACACCAACGTTGACCCCGCCGAGCTTGAAAAATTCGCCACCTTGGCGCATCACTGGTGGAATCCAGAGAGCGAATTCAAGCCCCTGCACATGATTAACCCCTTGCGCTTGGGCTGGCTAGAGGCGCTGGCAGGCGGCCTAGCAGATAAGCAAGTGCTAGATGTCGGCTGCGGTGGGGGCATTTTGAGCGATGCCATGGCTCGCAAGGGCGCACAGGTGCTGGGCATTGACCTGGCTAGCAAGTCTTTGCGCGTTGCCCAGTTACACGCGCTGGAGGCACAAACCCCTCACATCCACTACCGCGAAGTGGCCGCCGAAACCTTAGCGCAAGAGCAGCCTGGGCATTACGACATCGTCACTTGCATGGAGATGCTAGAACATGTCCCCAACCCTGCCTCTATCGTGCAAGCCTGCGCAGACTTGGTAAAACCCGGCGGCTGGGTATTCTTCTCGACCTTGAATCGCAATATCCGCTCTTTTGCCTTTGCCATTGCAGCGGCAGAATATATTTTGAAAATGCTGCCTAAAGGCACGCATGAATATGACAAATTTATCCGCCCTAGTGAATTAGCCGGATTTTGTCGCCAAGCTGGTTTAATCATTGAAAATATACAAGGAATGCAGCATAACCCCATTACTGGACGTTATTGGCTTAATAATGACTGCCAAGTCAATTACCTGATGGCTACCCGCCGCCCTTTGGATTAAGGTTTGCCATGCTAACGCCAATGTCAACGCCAATGCCAACCCCATTCCCCAGTAACTCCCCCCCTAGCACTACCCCTGAAATCCACCAACCCCTGCGCCTACAAGAGCGCCCACTAGCGGCAGTGCTGTTTGATTTGGATGGCACGTTGCTCGATAGCGCTGCCGACTTGGCTGCCGCTGCCAATGCCTTGCGCCAGCAGCGCCAACTGCCCCCCTTGCCTGCTAGCGGCTACCGCCCGTTTGTGGGCACGGGTGCGCGTGGCATGTTGCGCATTGCCCTGGGTGTGCAAGAGAGCGATAGCGACTTTGCCCAACTGCGTGAAGCGTTTTTCCAAGCCTACGAAGCTTGCATGGGGCAGCATGGCGCATTGTTTGAGGGTGTTGCCACAGTGCTAGAGCGGCTGCACGCGCACCATATCCCCTGGGGCATTGTGACCAATAAAATCGCCCGCTTTGCCCAGCCCATTGTGGCTAAAGAGCCTTGGCTGGCACGCCAGCAGGCGCTGGTTTGTGGCGATAGCACCCCGCACATCAAGCCCCACCCCGCCCCTTTGTTGGCTGCGGCCCAGCAACTGGGCATAGCGCCTGAGCTATGCCTGTACGTGGGCGACGATGAGCGCGACATCCAAGCCGCCCGCGCCGCCCAAATGGCCGCTGTAGGCGCAGATTACGGCTACCTGGGCGAGGCACACAGCGCCGCCCAATGGCAGCCCGATGCCGTTATTGCCCAGCCCCTGGGCTTGCTGGAGCTACTGGGGCTTTGATAGGGGGGGGTGGGGAGGCAGGATGCGGCCTTGTGCGCTCAAGCCTCAAAAACGCGAAAGCGCTGGGCATCGTCCATATACGATTTTTCGCCAATTGCGCCGGCGTGCCCGCCAAAGGGCATTTGAGCGTTCAGTACCCAGCTCTCGGGCAGATTCCAGGTGCTGCGCACGGCATCGTCCACTAGGGGGTTGTAGTGCTGCAAGCTGGCTCCAATCTTGGCTTCGGCCAGTGCTGTCCATACGGCAAATTGCGCCATGCCTGCCGAGTGGGCGGAAAACTCTGGGAATTTGTCAGCGTACAGCGCAAACTTTTCCTGCAAGCCTTCAATCACGTTGCGGTCTTCAAAAAACAAAACCGTGCCAGCGCCGGCGGCAAAGTTGGCCAGTTTTTGTGCCGTCGTGGCCAGTTGCTCGGCGCTGACGTGGGGGCGCAATGCCTCAACGGTCAAGTCATTCCACAGCTTTTGGTGGGCTGCACCAAACAAAATGACCACCCGCGAGCTTTGCGAGTTGAAAGACGAGGGGGCTTCACGCACAGCGGTTTGCACAAGCTGCACGACGGCCTCTTGCGACACAGGCAGGGTATTGTTCAGGGCGTACTGGGTACGACGGGTTTTGAAAAGCTCAATAGCGCTCATGGGGGAACTCCTTTAACCATGGTGGGGGAAAAGCCGCGAGTTAGCCGGGTTAGCTGAAAATAACCAACCACAGCCTACAGGCGGCAAACGAATGAATACCGTAGCAGCATCACCGCCTTATTGCCCAAAAAAAAGCGCATAACCCATGGTGTACTGGGCAATGCGCTGTTGTTGGGGGGTGGTGCCTCGGGCCGGGGTCGAACCGGCACGCCACTTTCGCAGCACGGGATTTTAAGTCCCGGGTGTCTACCTATTCCACCACCGAGGCTGTAGCTGCTTAGGGCTTTATCGAAATAAGCACCATGCAAGCTTACAAGGTGCGAAGCTTACCCGAAATTTATACCCTCCATGCCAATCGCTAGCAATACAGCACAGATTCTTTTAACTGGGGCTGTGCCTACTCCTCCTGCGAGGGGAGCATCAACACGTTCTAAGCGGCTGCCACAATACCCCATAAGCTCCAAGAAGCTATTTTTCTAATTTCCCCCTTATCCGTTTTCTGCCTATCTGCTTTATCCGCCATGAATAGTCCTACCTTGAGCACAATGGCCGCCGCCATCGTTGCCGCCCACAGCGCCCAATTTGCCCACCAAGAGGGCTTGCCCGCCCTGCCCCCACCTGCTACTGAGGCGGGTAGCGCCCAGCAGCAACACCCCATCTACCAAGCCGCCCTGCAAGCGTGCAGCCAACTGGGCTTTATTGCCCATGATGCCCACACCCTGGCCGCTGCCTGGCTGGCGCAAAGCCAGCGTTTGGGCGGTTTTGATGCCCAGCAGTGGCCGAGCACCCCAGCAGACTTTGGCATGGCCGCTATGGACAGCCGCCGTGCCTTTGCCCCCTGCCCTAAAGAACTAGGGCTATACGCCGTGCTGCCCGATGCCGATTGGGTAGGCCGCATGGCGCGTGCTGGTGTGCCCACGGTGCAACTGCGCTTTAAAAGCGAGGATGCCGCCGCCATCCAGGCGCAAGTGCAAGCGGCTGTACAGGCGGTGGCCGGCACGGGAGCGCGGCTATTTATTAACGACCACTGGCAAGCGGCGCTGGAGGCGGGTGCTTACGGCATCCATATCGGGCAAGAAGATTTGGATGCCCTGCCCGCCGCTGCCCTAGAGCGCATCCGCAGCAGCGGCACACGCCTGGGGGTCAGCACCCACGGCTATGCAGAAATGCTACGCGCCCACCAGGTGCAGCCCAGCTATATCGCGCTAGGAGCCATCTTCCCCACCACCTTAAAGCGGATGGCCACTGCCCCCCAAGGGCTGGGGCGGCTGGCCGCCTATGTGGCGCTGATGCAGGACTACCCGCTGGTAGCGATTGGCGGCATCAGCCAAGCGCAGTTTGCCGCTGTGCGGGCGACGGGCGCAGGCTCGATAGCCGTGGTGCGTGCCCTGGTCAACGCCCCAGACCCCGAGGCCGCTGCACAGGCGCTGCTGGCCGCCCATGCATGAACTGACCAGCCGTACCAGCCTTGTGCTAGCAATAGGCAACAAAAGCCGGGCGAACAAGGCTGTACGGCAAACAAAGCCGCAAGTTCACCTAAAAACCGATAGAAACCATGTAATAGCAGCTAATTCCAAAAAATTTTCATGGTAATTGGCGGCAGTTAGCAGCAGAAAAATAGCGGCGCTTATTTGCCGCCTAGCCCCTAGGCAGACCTCGTTTGGACGCACACAATCGTCCCCCATTGTTGTTGTCCAAGGAGTTTGCAGATGTCCGATACCACCACCTGGAGCCTGCCAGCGATTGAGGCTCTATTCCATCAACCCTGGCTGACGCTGATGCAACGCGCCAGTGCCATCCACCAAACCCATTGGCCAGAGCCAGAGGTGGAGCTGGCCACCTTGCTATCCGTTAAAACCGGCGGCTGCCCGGAAAACTGCGGCTACTGCCCCCAGGCGCAAAGTTTTGCCACTGGCGTAAAAGCCAGCAAGCTCCTGCCCGAGCCTGAAGTGCTGCGCAACGCCCAAGCCGCCAAGGCCGCAGGAGCCACACGCTTTTGCATGGGCGCGGCCTGGCGCAGCCCCACCGAGCGCGATTTAGAGAAA
>JAHAYB010000478.1 GCA_018384835.1 Comamonas sp. | reverse complement strand
CTTAAAGCGCTACTCATGGCGCTTTTTCACTTCTCTCAGTAGTGGGGCGGTAAATTTTTGCAACCGGGGGCAACACGGGGGCAAAACGGGAGTGAATTAGGCTTGCGCGGCGGTGGCCGTTTGTTGGGCTTGGCGCAGGGCGGCCAGCACTTCGTCGCGTGGGCCTTGGGCTTGGAGCTGGCCGTTTTTCAGCACGACAAGCTGGTCGGCGACTGCCAAAATCCCTGGGCGGTGGGTGACCAAAATCACCGTGCTGCCCTTGGCCTTCAGAGCACGGACGGCCTCAATCAACGCGGCTTCACCCACGTCGTCTAGGTTGGCGTTGGGTTCGTCCAAGACGACAAATGTGGGGTCGTTGTAGATGGCGCGTGCCAAGGCAATGCGCTGGCGCTGGCCGCCCGAGAGCAGGCCGCCGGCTTCACCAATCGAGGTGTCGTAGCCCTTGGGGAAGCGCAAAATCATTTCGTGCAGGCCGGCGCTTTGGGCAGCGGCAATGACTTTGTTGGAATCGACTTCAGTAAAGCGGGCAATGTTTTGGGCAATCGTGCCTTCAAACAGCTCAATATCTTGGGGGAGATAGCCCAGGTGGGGGCCTAGCTCATTGCGGTCCCACGATTCAATCGGGCGCTCATCGAGTAGCACCTGACCGCTGCGGTTTGGCCATACGCCAATCATGCAACGTGCCAGCGTGGATTTGCCAGAGCCAGAAGGCCCTAACACCACCGTGACTTGGCCGGGCTGGGCATCCAAGCTGATGCCTTTCAAAATAGGCTCTGGGCGCTCGGGGGCGATGGCTACAACATCTATCAACTTCAGCCCGCCGGTGGGGGCTAGGCGGGTGAGGGCAGGGTCGCGCTCGGGGTGGGTTTCTAGCAGGGCTTCCAAGCGCAGAAAGGAGGCTCGGGCCAAGATAAAACTGCGCCAGGTGTTGGCCAGCAGGTCAATGGGCGCGAGGGTGCGCGTCATCAAGACGTTGGCGGCAATCATGGCACCGGGGGAGAGTTCGCCCTCAATCACCAGCAATGCGCCCGCGCCCAGCGCCAGCGATTGCTGGGTGTAGCGGATGAATTTGCTCCATGCGGTGATGCGGTTGCTCACGGCTTGGGCGCTGTCTTGGGCGCTTTGGGTGTGTTGGCGCTTGGCCTGCCAGTGGCGGCGGATATGGCTGGTCATGCCCATGGGTTCGAGCACTTCCACATTGCGCAGCTTGCCTTGCAGGAACTGGGTTTCGTTGGCGCTGGCCTCTTGCCCCGCTTGGGTGGGGGCGACAGTTTTACGGTGGCCAAACCACACCAGCGCAATTTGCACTGCTGCAAACACCAGCGACAGGTAGCCTAAAAACGGGTGCAGAAAAAACAGCACCGCAAAATACACCGGTGCCCAAGGCGCATCAAACAGGGCAAAAATGCCCTGGCCGGTTAAGAACTGGCGCACCTGCACCAAATCAGAAAACGCCTTGCTGGTGCTGCCACCGAATTGGCGCAGATTGCTTTCAAAGCTGGCGTTAAAGACGCGGGTGCTCAAGGCATCGTCCATGCGCAGCCCCAAGCGCACTAGCAAGCGCGAGCGCATCCATTCAGAAAATGCCCCCACTAGGTACAAAAACAGCGTAAGCAGCGACAGCAGCAGCAGCGTTAACTCGTTTTGGCTGATGGTGACGCGGTCAAACACTTGCAGCAGGTACAGCGTGGGCGTGAGCAGCAAGACGTTAATCACCATGCTGAGTAGGCCGGCAATCAAGAACTGGCGGCGAAATGCCCACAGGGTACGCGCCAGCTCGCTGCGCTGGAAAAAGCTGCCCGATGGGGTGAAGGTGCCAGCAGGGCTAGTGCTAGTGCTAGCAGATGCGGAGCGCTTGCCAAGTTCAGCACTAGGCGGGTGTGCGCTGGAAAGAGATGTGGTGTTCATGACGTTTAGATTTTTTGTAAAGCGCCGCCCTGTTGCTGGGCTGCTTGCTGCTGGGCGGCGTGTTGGCGCAGGGCGGCCAGCACCTCGTCACGCGGGCCAAAGGCTTGTTGTGTGCCTTCGCGCATGACCAGCATCTTGTTGGCCACCCCCAAAATGCTGGTGCGGTGGGTAATCACAATCACCGTTGCGCCGCGTGCGCTGGTTTGTGCAATCGCTTTGGACAGGGCGGCATCGCCCTCTTCATCGAGGCTGGAGTTGGGTTCATCGAGCACGATGTAGTTCGGGTTGTCGTACAGCGCCCGCGCTAAACCAACGCGCTGGCGCTGGCCGCCTGAAAGACGTGCGCCACCGGGGCCGACCACGGTGTCATAGGCCATGGACAGGCTGCTAATGAGTTCGTGCAGGCCAACAGCCTCGGCAGCGGCTTGGACTTTGGTTTTATCCACCGTGCCAAAGCGGGCAATGTTTTCTGCCAGCGTGCCCTCAAACAATTCCACCGACTGGGGCAGGTAGCCAACGTGGCGGCCTAATTCGGCCTTGTTCCAGGTGTAGATGTCCGCGCCATCAAGGCGCACCTTGCCCGCCAGCCCAGGCCACAGCCCAACCAGCAAACGCGCCAAGGTGGTTTTGCCCGAGGCCGATGGCCCCACTACCGCCAGCACATCACCGGGCTGGAGCGCAAAGTTCAGGCCGCGCACGATGGTGGCATTGCCCCCGCCGGGTGCGCCAGCGGTCAGGTTTTCCACCAGCAGATTGCCTCGGGGTGGTGGCAGAGGCATCGCTTCAGCCGTGGCAGGAACGGCATGAAGCAATTGGCTGAGGCGCTCCCAAGCCTGGCGCACGCCGACAATGGTTTTCCACTGCGCGACCATCTGCACCAGTGGAGCCAACATGCGCCCACCCAAGATGGAGCCAACAATCATCATCCCGCCGCCGCCGTTTAGCGCGTTATGCAGCATCAGCCAGCAACCCAGGCCCAGCAGGGTGGAACTAAGCACGGTCTGCAAGAGCTTGCCCAGCGCCTGAAATGCTCCGGCGCTGTCCGAGGCTTGGGCTTGCAGGCGCAAAAAGGCTTTTTGCTTTTCCATCCATAGGCGATGGGTGTTTTTCAGCATCCCTAGCCCCTCAATCACCTCGGCGTTGCGCAGCGTACCGTCGGCGTACTGCTGGGCAGCGAAGGCGGCGCGGTTGGCTTCGGCCAGCGGCGGGCGGGTGCGGCGCTCGTTCATCCACGTCACCATGACTTGCAGAATGCCAAAAACAACAGCCGTCCAGCCCAGCAAGGGGTTGATGGCAAATAGCAAAATCGCCATGACGATGGCAATCGGCGCTTCCAGCACGGCGGCCAAAGCAGGGGAATATAAAAACTCGCACAGCCGGTTGAAGTCCTGCATGGGCTGCACCGTGCCCCCTGGCAGGCGGCGTACGTTGGCGGTGAAGATGGCATCAAAGATGCGCTGGTGCAGGCGCTCGTTGAGGACATTGGCCGCAGAGCGCAGTACCTCCGAGCGTGCCCACACTAGCGCCTCCATCATGATGTACGCGCCAATGATGACCACTGTGAGCCATAGCAGCGTAGAGTGGCTGCGGCTATCAACCACGCGGCCATAAACCTCCAGCATATAGCCCGAGGGAGCCAAAATCAGCAAGCTGGCAAAGGCGCTAAACCAAGCGGCGCGGACAAAGTAGGGGCGCAGGTCGGACAGGGCTTCGCGTAACTCCGCGCCGAGGGCTGGTGAGCCAGCAGCGCCAGCGGCGGCGCGTTGAGGGGCAGAAGGGGCGTTCATAAAGATGGATTCACTGGAGTCACAGGGTTCACAGGGTTCACGGGGAAAGCGGGGGCGGCATTGAGCGGGGCATCGACCTCCTGCACCTCATCAATAACGATGTATTCGGGCAGGTCAGCACCCTCATCGGTTTGGGGCGCGTCGTTCAAAGAAAACGAGAGTTGATAGCCCCCCTCTTTCGTTAGGAGCAGCACCACCTCGCGCAATTTGCTGGCGTGAAAGCGCTGCTCTAACTGGGGCGCAAGGCTGATTTGAAAGCGCATCCGCCCATCGAGCGTAAACATGGAGAGCAGGCCGGTTTTCAGACTTAGGGTATGGCGGTCGAAATACACCGGGCAGCTTTGCGTAAAGCGCAGTATCGGCAGGGGTTTGTCGCCCAGTTTGTCCAGGTAAAACGGACTGGCCGGATTTTGGAACACGCGCCGACAAGTGCGCGAGACGGAATAGATAGCGTTGCACACCATCTGCGAGCCCATTTGCGGAAACGCTTCGCGCAACTGGCGATAGGCCAAGTGGTGCAGCGCCACGCGGTTCCAGACGCGCGTTTGCTGCACTAGCGGCGAGAGCGCGTTGCATAGCTGGGCAAAGCCGCTTTGCAGGTCGCGCAGGCGCTGGAGCTGGTGCTCGTCTAGGCTCAGGGGGATATGAATCAGGGTATTGGTCACGGCATTTCATCAACAAGGCCGCGCAGTGTAGCAGAGCCTCCTATATGAAGTTCATATAGGAGGTCGGAGAAACCACTTTTTTTTATCTTTTTTGCACTTTTCTCCTTACCTTCTCGCTCTTGACCCCCTCCCCCCTTCGGGGTACTCCCCCTTGGCAGGGGGAGAGGTTGGGCAGGGATGTGGAACATGGTGTTGTTGGAGTTAGTCATGGTGAGCCTCAATACCGGCCTCGATAGCGTGGCGCTGGTTCATGGCGTGTTGACGCGCACTGCCCTTGAACACAGAGCGCACAATCACAAAAAACGCGGGCACAAAAATCACCGCCAAGATAGTGCCGCTGACCATGCCGCCCAGCACCCCCGTGCCAATGGCGCGTTGGCTGGCAGAGCCAGCGCCACTAGCGAGCACCAGCGGCAACACCCCCAAGCCAAAGGCCAGCGAGGTCATGATAATGGGGCGAAAGCGCAGACTGGCCGCACTGAGCGCCGCAGCGGCCAAGCTCTTGCCCTGAGCCTGCAAATCCTTGGCGAACTCGATAATCAAAATAGCGTTCTTGGCAGACAGGCCAATCACCGTAATCAGGCCAACTTGGAAGTACACATCATTGGCATAGCTGCGCAGCAAGGTCGCCAGCACCACACCCAGCACCCCCAGCGGCACGACCAAAATCACCGCCAGCGGAATCGACCAGCTTTCATAGAGCGCGGCCAGGCACAGGAACACCGCCAGCACGGCAAAGCCGTAGAGCACCATGGCTTGCGAGCCAGCGAGCTTTTCCTCGCGGGACTGGCCTGTCCACTCGTAGCCAAAGCCGGGGGGCAGTTGGGCGGCGAGGCGCTCCATCTCGGCCATCGCGTCGCCCGTGCTATAGCCTGGTGCAGCGCCGCCAGCAATGCGCATGGCCGGATAGCCGTTGTAGCGCACCGTCTGCTGCGCCCCGGTAATCCAGCGGGTGCTGGCAAAGGTCGAGAGCGGCATCACCTGCCCCTGCGCATTGCGCACATTGATGGCGAGCAAGTCCGGCTCTTGCATCCGGTCGGCAGCATCGGCCTGCACTACGACGCGCTGCAAGCGCCCTTGATTGGGAAAGTCGTTGACGTAGCTAGAGCCAAGCGCCGTAGAAATGGCGGCATTGATGGCATCAAAACCCACGCCTAGCGCATTGGCCTTATCGCGGTCAATGTCGATTTGCAGCTGAGGCGCATCCTCCAGCCCATCGGGGCGCACCTGAGCGAGCACCGGACTTTGCGCGGCCATGCCCAAAAGCTGGTTACGCGCATTGAGCAACGCCTGATGCCCCGCGCTACTGCGGTCTTGCAGGCGGAAGGTAAAGCCCGAGGCATTGCCCAGCTCAGGAATAGGCGGGGGGTTGAGCGCAAAGATAAAGGCATCGCGCACGCCCATGAGAGCGCCCATGGTGCGCCCGGCTAGCGCATCGGCAGAGTGCGCTGCGCCGGCGCGTTCTTTCCAGTCTTTTAAGCTGACGAAGGCCAGCGCGGCGTTTTGCCCTTGGCCAGAGAAGCTAAAGCCCAGCACACCCACCATATTGGCCACTTCGGGTTGTTGGAGCACAAAGCCCTCTACCTGCTCCATCACCGCGCTGGTGCGCTCTTGGGTCGCGCCGGGGGGCAGTTGGATGTTGACTAGCATCAAGCCCTGGTCTTCACCGGGCAGAAAGGAGGTGGGCAGGCGCTGGTACATCACCACAACGGCGCCAATGATGGCGGCGTAAATTAGCAAATAGCGGGCTGCGCGGCGCAACGTGCGCCCGACCAAGGATTGATAGCCCTTGGTAAGGCGGTTGAAAAAGCGGTTGAATGCGCCAAAAAATCCCGGCTTCTCTTTGTGATGCCCCGCCTCTACCGGCTGGAGCAAGGTGGCGCACAAGGCCGGTGTGAGT
Organism: Comamonas sp.; assembly: GCA_018384835.1. Taxonomy (GTDB): domain Bacteria; phylum Pseudomonadota; class Gammaproteobacteria; order Burkholderiales; family Burkholderiaceae_C; genus Comamonas. Next base: position 4,437 of record JAHAYB010000478.1, on the reverse strand, counting down.
GAAAGCGCCAAGAACGCTGAAAAACTAATCGAAGCGACCATCACCGTTGCAAACTGGCGGTAGATATTGCCCGTTGCTCCGGCGAAAAAGGCCAGCGGCACAAACACGGAAATCAGCACCACCGTCACGCCCACAATCGCCCCTGAGATTTGGCGCATGGCCTTGCGTGTGGCTTCTAGCGGGGGCAGCCCCTCTTCGCTCATGATGCGCTCCACGTTCTCCACCACCACAATCGCATCATCGACGACGATACCAATCACCAGCACCATGCCAAACATCGTGAGCACGTTGATGGAAAAGCCCAGCGCCAGCAGCACGGCAAACGTCCCCAGCAAGGCAATGGGCACAACGATGGTGGGGATGATGGTGTAGCGCCAGTTCTGCAAGAACAGGAACATCACCAAAAACACCAGCGCCACCGCTTCGAGCAGCGTCTGCACCACCTGGGTGATAGAGATTTCAATAAACCGGGCGCTGTTATAGGGCACGGTAGATTCCACCCCCTCGGGGTAGAAGCGCCGTAGCTCTTCGAGCTTGGCCAGCACATCACGCGAGGCTTGCAAGGCATTGCCCGAGGGCGAGAGCTGCACCCCCATGCCCACGGCGGGCGTGCCATTCAAACGCGCAGCAGTGGCGTAGCTTTGGCCGCCTAGCTCAATACGCGCTACATCTTTGAGGCGCACGCTAGAGCCATCGGGGTTGGCGCGTAAAACAATGTTGCCAAACTGCTCTGGCGTACTGAGCTGACCTTGCACCACCACAGTAGCGGCAATGGTTTGGTCGCTGGTATTGGGCAAATCGCCCATGGTGCCGCTGGCCACTTGCGCGTTTTGTGCGCGAATGGCGTTGGTCACATCAGAGGAGGCCAGCGAAAAGCCGGTGAGCTTGGCCGTATCTATCCAGATGCGCATGGCGCGTTCTGCGCCAAACATTTGCACCTGGCCAATGCCGGGCAGGCGTTGCAGCTCGGGCAAGATGTTGCGCGAGGCGTAGTCGCTCAGGGCGGTGATGTCAATGTCCGGGTTCTTGGACGAGAGCATGGTAAACAGCAAGAAGTTGGAGCGCGATTTGTCCACGCGCACCCCTTGCTGCGTGACCACTGCGGGCAGGCGTGGTGTGGCGCGGGCTAGGCGGTTTTGCACATCCACTTGCGCCATATCGGGGTCGGTGCCTGGTTCAAAGCTGATGGTCAGGCTACCGGTGCCATCGGCTTGGGCGATGGATTCCATGTAAATCATGCCCGGCGAGCCGTTCATCTCGCGCTCAATGACGGCGAGCACGCTGTCCTCCAGCGTCTGCGCGGATGCGCCGGGATAGGCGGCGTTAATAACAATGGTGGGCGGTGCGACCGGTGGGTACTGGGCAATGGGCAGCTGCGTAATGGCTACCGTGCCCAGCACACAGATAAACAGGGCAATCACCCAAGCGAAAATAGGGCGATCAATAAAAAACTTGGCCATCTGGTTACGTCCTTAGCTCTTGGCGGTGTGAGATGTGCTGTATCGGTGCTTTATTTTTCAGCGCTGGCTTGCCAAGGCACGGGCTTCACAGGCGTGCCGGGGGGCAGCATTTGCAGCTTTTGGAAGCCATCAACCATCACCATCTCGCCCGCTTGCAGGCCAGAGCGCACCAGCCAGCGGTTGCCCTGCCCCATGCTGATGCTGACGGTGCGCCGCTCTGTCTTGCCCTCTGGGCTAACGATGATGACGGTATCGCCCTGGTCGCTGCGCGTAACCGCTTGCTGAGGGACAGCGATTGCGCCTTCCGCCTGGCCTTGCTCCATGCGAATGCGCACATACAGGCCGGGCAGCAAAAGCGCATCGGGGTTGGGCACTTCGGCGCGTAGGGTAATCTGGCCGGTGCTGGCATCTACCGACAAATCACTAAACAGCAGCTTGCCGCTGTGTGGATAGACGGAGCCGTCTTCGAGCATGACCTCCACAGCGGCGCTGGCTTGCTCTTTCGCTTTCTCTTGGCTTTGCCCCTGCCCCTGGGTTGCTTGCAGTTGTTGGCGCAGCTTGAAAATCTCGTTGGCCGATTGCGTGAAGTTGATATAAACCGGGTCGATTTGCTGAATCAGCGCCAAGGGCGTGGGTTCGCCCTGCCCCACTAGCGCCCCTTCGGTGACTAAGGCGCGGCCAATGCGTCCGGCAATGGGGGCGGTCACACTGGCATAACCCAGGTTGATTTTGGCGGCGCGTAGCTGCGCTTGGGCGGCTTTGACCTCGGCTTGGGCTTGTTTGTGGGCAGCATCGGCGCTATCAAAATCTTGCTGGCTGATGGCATTGGCGGTTATCAAAGGCGCTAGGCGCTGGTGCTGGGCGGCCGCTTGCACCGCTTGCGCCTGTGCGCGAGCCAGCGCGGCTTGGGCGCTTTCCACAGCAGCCTCGTAAGGCGCGGCATCAATGCGGTAGAGCAGTTGACCGGCGCGGACATCCGAGCCTTCTGTAAACAGGCGCTTTTGCACAATGCCGGCGCTGCGTGCGCGTACCTCAGCCGTGCGGGAGGCTTCAACGCGGCCTGGCAGCTCTGTGGTAATGCTCAGGGTTGCAGGCTGGGCAGTGATAACACCTACAGGCACTTGGGGAGCCTGCCCGCCGCCTGCGCCGCCGCTGCCATTACCCTGCGCTGCGGATTGCTCTACACAAGCGGCAACCAACAGCGCCGCGCCGAGCGCCACCCCCAGACGCGAGTAGCGCTGAACGGCCGTCAAATAAGGTCGATAAGAGGTGGTTGCCAAGGGGCTGGTTGGTGGAGGGCTTGGTTCTAATGGCATGATAAACAAGAGAAAAATAGTTTTTGAAAGTTATGAATAATCATACATACATCCAAGAATGTATAATTGTTCGGCATTTTAATCACTTTTTATCCATTTACCTTGGTTGAGCATGGCAAGACGTACAAAAGAAGAGGCCGAAGAAACACGCCACCGCCTATTGGATGCGGCAGAGCTGGTGTTTTGCGAGCGTGGGGTCTCAGGCGCATCACTGGCGGATGTGGCGCGTGCGGCGGGCTTGTCACGCGGGGCGATTTACTGGCACTTTAAGGACAAGCTCGATTTGTTCGAGGCGATGATGCAGCGCGTCATTTTGCCCATGGAGCAAATCGTACTGGGCGACTGTGGCAGGCACGATGGTTGCAATCCGGTGGCCAAAATTTTGGGCTATTTCGCCCTTATTTTTGAGGCGTTTGTCAACGACGAACGCACCCGCCGCGTGTTTGAGGTGGCGATGTTCAAGGTGGAGCATGTCGGTGAGCTGGCAGCGGTACAGCAGCGCTGGATAGCCTCTGCCGACCGCTTTATCACCCTGCTAGAGCAAAAGCTGACGCAGGCGTTTGCTCATGAGCACCACAACCTTCTGCCGCTGATGCCCCCTGCGGTATCGCCGCACTTGGCGGCCAAAGGCTTGCACGCGATGTTTGATGGTTTGCTCACCGCTTGGATGCTGCGCAAAGGCGGGTTTGACTTGCAGGTTCAGGGCATGGCTTTGCTGCGCCAGTACCTCAAGAGTATGGGGCTTTCCTGCGAAAACGCGCTAGAATGAGCGGTTGCCGATTGCATAGCATTGTTGTGGTGGTGCGTACCTTGCGGGTCGCTACCCTTAGCGGCTGTAGCTCAGTGGATAGAGTATTGGCCTCCGAAGCCAAGGGTCGTGGGTTCGATCCCCGCCAGCCGCGCCAACAGCCAGCAAGTTTTTTGGAAAATCATCAGTTACTAAAAAACTTCCCCTGAGTTGGAAAACTCTGCTACAATCAGCGGCTTTACGGAGGAGTGTCCGAGTGGCTAAAGGAGGCAGACTGTAAATCTGCTGGCTAGCGCCTACGTTGGTTCGAATCCAACCTCCTCCACCAAATAGGATAAATGCCACCCTCGGGTGGCATTAGTCTGCGGGAGTAGTTCAATGGTAGAACCCCAGCCTTCCAAGCTGATGACGCGGGTTCGATTCCCGTCTCCCGCTCCATATTCTTGCTATTTTTAGCAAGTTTGCCCATGTGGCTCAGTGGTAGAGCACTCCCTTGGTAAGGGAGAGGTCGACAGTTCGATCCTGTCCATGGGCACCAAATTTGGTGCTACACCTTTCGTTAAGTGGCGGCGCCGAGAGCCTGTATATAGCATTAGATTTTTTTCGGAGTCGAAAAAATGGCAAAAGAAAAGTTCGAGCGTTCCAAGCCCCACGTAAACGTGGGCACCATCGGTCACGTTGACCACGGCAAAAGCACCATGAGGGCTGCTTTGGCTACCGTTTTGTCCAAGATATTGGGCGGCGAAGCACGCGACTACGCAGCAATTGACAACGCCCCCGAAGAAAAAGCCCGTGGTATCACCATCTCCACCTCGCACGTGGAATACGAAACCGAAGCACGCCACTACGCCCACGTGGACTGCCCCGGCCACGCGGACTATGTGAAAAACATGATTACCGGTGCTGCCCAGAT
>JAHAYB010000462.1 GCA_018384835.1 Comamonas sp. | reverse complement strand
AGCTGCCCTTTAGCCTGCTGAAGAAAGTGGCCGCCCGCATCATCAATGAAGTCGATGGTATTAACCGCGTTACCTACGACGTAAGCACCAAGCCACCGGCGACGATTGAGTGGGAATAGGTATGGAGATAGAAGAAGATAAGGCTCTCGCCAAAATGCAAATTCCAACCTTGGTTGGAGAGGTCAAAGTAGCGGTGAAGGCGGGAAGCCCGGTATTTATCTTGGGACGCAACGGTACCGGTAAGTCTGCTCTGGTCAATCGGCTTGCAGCACAGTGGGCCGGAAACGTCGTCTATATGCCAGGGGCACGACCAAGCTATTTCGATAACGAAAGTCTGTCCATGACACCCGCGAGCCGTCGTGATTTCACTCACAACCTAAGGCACTATGACAGCCAGCCAGACACAAGATGGAAATCCATGGCTGGCACGGCTCGCAACGAGAAGGCAATCCATGATCTTCAAGCGGCTGAAACCCAGTACAAGCTTGATGCTGCGAACCAAATAAAGGCAGAGGGATCGAGTTCCCTGGCGATTGCCCGACTCCAAGCTGATAACTCCCCGCTGGACATTGTCAACTCGTTGCTGGCTCAGGCAAATCTGGCCGTACAGCTTAAAGTCGCTGATGGTGAACTAAGGGTGATGCGGGGCGGTCCGCTATACAGCTATGCACGCATGTCTGATGGTGAACGGTCTGCACTTGTTTTTGCTGCCGAGGTGGTGGCCGCAAAACCAGGCGTGGTCTTCCTAATCGATGAGCCTGAGCTGCATCTTCACCCATCAATCGTTGTCGCACTTGTCAAGGCACTCATACTGCAGCGGCCTGACTGCGGCTTTGTCGTCTGTACCCACCAGCTTGAGCTGCCTGTAGCAGTTCAGGGTGGCGAGGTAGTTCTCGTGCGAGACAGCGTTTGGCAAGGCGAAGCAATTACTTCATGGGATGTTGATGTCATCCATGGCTCAGAGCAAATTCCAGAATGGCTATGGGCTGACGTGATCGGGGCACGACGCAAGATTCTGTTTATTGAAGGAAATAATACGACGAGCTTGGATCAACCTCTGTACTCGCTTCTTTTCCCGAAAGTTTCGGTACGACCACGCGAGAGCTGTAGGGATGTGATGAGAGCAGTGGAGGGGCTTCGAGCCGTCGAGGAAGTCCACCGAGCAAAAGCATTTGGTCTGGTCGACCATGACGGCATGTCTGAAGAGCAGATGAAGAAGTTCGAGGCGGATGGCATCTACCCGCTACCGATCTTCGCTGTTGAAAGCCTGATCTACTCTGAGGAAGCACAAACCGCTGTCGCGGCACAGCAGGCAGAGACGTTGGGTATTGACCACCAGAAAATGCTAGATGAAGCGAAGAACGCTGCGATCGAATCACTCAAGGGACAAGGAAAGAAAGAGCATCTCGCGAGCCGCCTGGCAGAGCGGCAGGTGCGTGACCATCTCTTCTTGGAGATGCCTACACGTCAACAGTTGATGGAGCAATCCGTAAGTGATTTAAACGTTGTAATTAAATCGCCATACCCCGATGAGCTTGCGCGCCTTACAGCGTTAATTGGCAAATCTGACATACATGGGATCGTCAGTAGGTATCCAGTGCGTGAATCTGGCGTTCTTAATGGGATTGCTAAAGGTCTGCGTTTCAATAGTCGTGATGACTATGAGAGAGCGGTTCTGCGACGCGTTGGTGTGGACGCCAAGCTGCGAGACGCATTGACGCAGAAGTTGGGCAATCTCGCTGCGCAACTTGAATGATTTTTTGACAAAGGGTAGCCGCATAGGTAGATGTGTTGAGGGTGCGGAGCGGTTTCGACTCACTTCTGGAAGGTGCGTAAGCTCCGAAAGCAGCAAAAACGAAGGGTGTACGTCGTCCTGAGCAGGAATGCATGCCTGAGGTGTGGTGGCGCGGTATCGGGCACCACGGCTAGTTGGTCGGAGCCCGTATCCACCTCAACGCGGCCATTTGGGGCACGCTTACGCCGCTAAGTCGTATCACCGTGACCGACCGCTGGCTGGTACTTCACCCAATACAACTGGGTTGCCAGAAAGCTGCCGCTGGCGGATGGCTTTGCCGTCGAGATTCGGGGTTTATTTGAGGGCGTTAACTGGTAAACTTGGCCAAACTTTGGAGAACTTCGCCGTGCGACACCAAGCGAGCCGTCTGATATGAACCAATCCGATAGCGAAATTCTCACGCTGGATGAAGTGGCGATCTACCTCAAGGCAGGGAAGAAGACCGTGTACCGGTTGGCCCAGCAGGGAGAGATACCGGGATTCAAGCTGGGCGGCACCTGGCGGTTTCGTCGCAGCGAGTTGGATCGCTGGATTGCCGCACAGATAGCCGAGAAAACGCAGGACAAGACATGAGCGCCCCGCAGAATGACAGCAGCCAGGCGACTACGCTCCGAGGGGGGGCTGCACGCCGATGAATGCCGTAGAAATCGAACAAGCTATTACTGACCTTGCGGAGCAGCCCTTTGACCCCGCTGAGTTCCCTTACGCTTTTCTTGAAGCCTTCGGCAACAAGGCGACGACCATCAAGCGCCTGCGCGCCGGGGTGTCGAATAAGTCCGACCTGGGCGGGGTGCTTCAGACCAGCAACATCCACATCCTGACCTGCGACACCGGGCAGGTGACGCAGACGCTGGCCGCCCTCAAGGCCAGCCCGGCTACGGCTAAGGCCAAGGCGAAATTCATCCTTGCCACCGACGGTGCGGACTTCGAGGCCGAAGACCTGG
>JAHAYB010000461.1 GCA_018384835.1 Comamonas sp. | reverse complement strand
AGCTGCCCTTTAGCCTGCTGAAGAAAGTGGCCGCCCGCATCATCAATGAAGTCGATGGTATTAACCGCGTTACCTACGACGTAAGCACCAAGCCACCGGCGCCGATTGAGTGGGAATAAGAAGCCCCGCCGCCCCGGAAGTAATCACAACTCCCCCCCTGTTAGGGGGGAGTACGGCGCAGTTGGGAGGGGAGTTGTCTAAAACTCTCCCCTCGCTAATAGTAAAGAGAAGATTAGGGATGACAAAGCTGCCTCAATCCTGATGCCCACCACTTAGCGCTTGTAGTGCCTGGGGTTGCAAGATGTGCCAAGTGTCGGCATCACGGCGCAAGATGGCTTCACTGAGCAGCTTTTGCAGCATACGGGTAATGGATTCGCGGGTGGTGTTGAGCTGCCAGGCCAGTTGCGCATGGGTGGGTAGCTGCACTTGGCCATTGGCTTGGCTGTGGTGCAGCAGCCAGGCGCAAATGCGGGCACTGACGGGGTGGATGGCCTGGATTTTCTGCATCCGTAGCATCTGGCTGGCGTGGGTGCTGACCAAGGTGGCAACCGCTAGCAAAATGCCGGGGTGTTGGTGCAGCAGTGTCAGGGCGTGCTCACGCGCCATAAGCGCTAGGCTGGTGGCCGCTTGGCTGGCCATCCATTGCAGGGGCAGGGGGTGCTGGCTCAAGAGGGTGTGCTGCCCAAAGCTGTGCCCTGCGCTGGCGCTCAGTAGAGCCACCTCTTTGCCGTCAGAGGTCATGTCCATGGCCTGCACCTCGCCTTGCAGCACCAGTCCCAGGCCGTCAAAAGGCTGCGTGGGGCTGACAAGCTCGCGTCGGCGCAGGTGTTGTAGGTGCATATGGCTGGCCGCAAACTGCACCGCCAAGGGGGGGGCTTGGGCAAACAAGGCCGTGTCTGCCAGCATGAGGGGGGAGATGCTCATGCCCGCTGTTATAGCCCAGAGCGTAGCCCTATAAGCGGCTGCTCGCCCTTAAAACAGCACGCGGCAGCGCACGGTTCCGGCAATTTGCGAGAGCTTTTCTACCGCCAGGGCGCTAGAACCTGGCTCCATATCAATCACCACATAGCCCAGTTTTTCATGGGTGCGCAGGTATTGACCGGCTACGTTGATACCGTTTTCTGCAAACACATTGTTGATGGCCGACAGCACGCCCGGCACATTGTGGTGGACGTGCAAAACACGGTCTTGCCCAGGGTGCTCGGGCAGCGCCACTTCGGGGAAGTTGACGGCGGAGGTGGTGGTACCGTTGTCGCTGTAGCGCACCAGTTTTTCTGCCACTTCCACGCCGATATTGGCCTGTGCCTCCATGGTAGAGCCGCCGATATGGGGGGTCAAAATCACGTTATCCATGCCGCGCAGGGGGGAGATAAATTCGTCCTTATTGCTCTTCGGCTCGGTGGGGAAGACATCCACTGCTGCGCCTAGCAGATGGCCGCTTTGCAAGGCTTTTGCCAGTGCATCAATCACCACCACTGTGCCGCGTGAGGCGTTCAGGAAGATGCTGCCGGGCTTCATGGCGGCAAATTCTTTTTCACCCATCATCCACTGGGTGGAGGCCAGCTCAGGCACATGCAGGGTGACGATATCGCTGCGCGAGAGCAGGTCTTGCAGCGACGCGGCCTGGTGGGCATTGCCCAGGGGCAGCTTGGCCACTACGTCGTGAAAAATCACGTGCATCCCCAAGCCCTCGGCCAGCACGGAGAGCTGTGAGCCAATGGAGCCATAGCCCACAATACCCAGGGTTTTTCCGCGAATTTCAAAGGCGTTGTCGGCGCTCTTGAGCCAGCCGCCCCGGTGCGCTGCGGCGTTTTTGGCGGGAATGCCGCGTAGCAGCAAAATCGCCTCGGCCAGCACCAGCTCGGCAACAGAGCGGGTGTTGGAATAGGGGGCGTTGAACACCACCACGCCTTTTTCTTGGGCGGCGGCCAAATCGACTTGGTTGGTGCCAATGCAAAAGCAGCCCACGGCCACCAGCTTTTGCGCGGCATCAAACACGTCGCGGGTGAGTTGGGTGCGCGAGCGGATGCCGACAAAATGCACATCGGCAATTTTGCGCTTGAGCTCTTCGCCCTCTAGCGCCTGGGGCAGCAGCTCAATATTGGTGTAGCCCGCTGCTTTAAGGGTTTGCACCGCCGAGGCGTGTACGCCTTCGAGCAGCAGAAATTTGATTTTCGATTTATCCAAAGATGTTTTAGCCATAACCGGGTACTTTCTTCCTGTGTGTGAAGCAATGCGAAAAAACGCGTCAGCCCACTGCACCCCTTGCTGTCCACCTACTCAGGGTTTACGCCAGTGCAGCACGCCGCCGGTAATTAGAGCGGTTTACGCAATGACTGACTGCTAGCAGGGCATTGCACGTGTATGAAGGGGGTGCTTACACGCCCCAAGCAAATACGCAGGGGGTGTTTTTATCGGGCAGCCAATCGAAGCGCCGCCAGGCTTGCACGCTGCGCGATTGCACGTCAGCGCTGGCCAGGGTCAGGCCACTGGCCACAGCCAAGCGGGTACTGGGTTGCAAGCCTTGCAGCAATGCCTGCCAAAGGGCGGGGTTGCGGTAGGGGGTCTCTATGCAGATTTGGGTTTGGCCGGTTTTGTGTGCCAAATTTTCTAAGCTGCGCAGGCGTTGCAGGCGGGCGCTGGCCTCTTGCGGCAGGTAACCGACAAAGGCGAAGTTTTGGCCATTCAAGCCACTGGCCGCCAGTGCCAGCAAAACCGATACGGGGCCAACCAGAGGCACTACCTGCGCCCCCATATCGTGGGCAGCGCGTACCAGGGAGCTGCCGGGGTCGGCAATGGCGGGCATCCCTGCCTCGCTGACTAAGCCGATATCGTGGCCTTGGCGCAGGGGGGCGAGTAGTTGCTGGGCAGGGCTTGCTACCGGCTTGCCAGCTTGCGCTTTGCTGCCCGCATGGTCGCCTTTTTTGTGGATGTGACGCGGCAGCTCGGCAATGTGCTGTTCCTGCAAAGGCAGGGGCAGGGGGTGGTGCTCATTGATTCGCTTGAGAAAAGCGCGGCAGCTTTTGGCGTTCTCGCAGACCCAGTAGGTGATTTGTGCCGCTTGGCGCAAGCTGGCAGCGGGCAGCACATCGGTAATCGGGGCTTGCTGGGCGCAGCCAAAGTCCAGGGGGGTAGGAACCAGATAGAGCCGCCCCAGCGCGGGGGCAGGCTGGGCAGGTTGGGCGGGCTGGGCGGACTGACTCACGGCAGCACTACGCCAGCGGCGCGCAGCATTCGGGCAGTGGCAATCAGGGGCAGGCCAATCAGGGCGGTAGGGTCGTCGCTGTGGATGGCATCAAGCAGGGTAATGCCCAGCCCCTCGCTTTTGGCACTGCCTGCGCAGTCGTAGGGCTGCTCGGCGCGTAGGTAGCGCTCAATCTCTGCATCGTTCAAATCGCGAAACTGGGCGGTCACGCGGCTAACGTGGGTGTTTTGAAAATGGCTGTGCTGGCAAACCACCGCCACAGCGGTATGGAACACCACCGCCTGGCCGCGCATGGCTTGCAGTTGCGCTATGGCTTTTTCATGGGAGCCGGGTTTGCCCAGGGCTTGGCCGTGCAGGTCGCACACTTGGTCAGAGCCAATGACGATGGCGTGCGGATAGACGGCCGCAACAGCGCGCGCCTTAGCCAAGGCCAAGCGCTGCGATAGCTCCAGCGGGGTTTCGCCGGGCAGGGGGGTTTCATCAATCAGCGGGGTGGCGGCGGTAAAGTTAACGCGCAGGCGTTGCAGCAATTCGCGGCGGTAGCGCGAGGTGGAGCCTAAGATAATCGGGCGTACAAGGGGGGGAGGGTTCAAGCTAGACATAGGGCGCGATTCTCGTACAGTGTTTTACACTGCCGCGCATGACGCATGAATTTACTGCCCAGCGGCTGGACATTGCCGCTTTTACCCGCGCCAAGGCGCAACTGTCCGGAGTGCTGCCTTTGCAGGATTGCCCGCGTTTAGCCCAAGAGGCGGTAGGAGGCATCCCGCCCGACTGCCAAGTGCAGTGGCAGGCACAAGGCCAGTGGCTCAATGAGCCAGGCGGCGCAGGCCAAAGCTGGTTGCACTTAGCCGCCCAGGTGCTGCTGCCGCTGACCTGCCAGCGCTGCCTGCAACCGGCGCAAGTGCTGGTGCAAGTGCAGCGCGATTTTCGCTTTGTTAAAGACGAGGCCACGGCAGAAGCGCTAGACGATGAATGCGAGGAAGACCTGCTAGCCATGAGCCGCAGCTTTAACCTGCTAGAGCTGGTGGAAGATGAACTCATCATGGCCTTGCCCCTGGTTCCCAAGCATGAAGAATGCCCGCAAGCCCTGCCCATGCACAGCGAAGACGGCGATTTTGACCAAGCCTTGGCAGACAAGCCCCAGCCTTTTGCCGCGTTAGCTGCGTTGGCCGCCTTCAAGCGCAACCCCAGCGCCTAAAAAAACCCTTGACATCCTCCCCGCCCTAAAGGACGGGGATTCCTACCGTGTTCAGGCTTGCACCTGACTCACCTCGGCGGGTTCCTGCTTCACCGAGGCTGCACGCTTGGCCTTTGCAGGCTTGGCG
>JAHAYB010000453.1 GCA_018384835.1 Comamonas sp. | reverse complement strand
TCTTAGAACCCTACGCCTGCCTAGAGGGCGGTAATTAAAAAAATAAATAAATAATGACAGGCGTTATCGCCATGGTGTTATTACCCCAGTCCGTGCGCCATGCCCTAGCCTGCGACAATTGCGCCTGCAATTACCGGCTTGGCCTGCGGGTTGAGTGGCCTCTTCTTAACTTATGCCTTTACCCCTACCTTCTTACCTTGCTTCCCCAGCATTACGGTCTTTACCGCTGTTTACCCAGTCCTTGCGCACCATCGTCGTAACGGCGGTGGTGTGCGTTGGCGCTACTTTGGCCGTTTGGGCAACATCTGGGGCAAGTGCCCATGCCCAAACTACCCCGCCTAGCGCCAGTGCAGGCCAATACCCCTACGGCCAGCGCCTAGATGCCCAGCAATGGCTGCAAGCAGTGGCGCAGCGCCATGGCATCAGCCCAGTGTGGTTGCAAGCGCAGTTAGCGCAAGCGCGTTTCTTACCGCAAGTGCCTCGGCTGATGACTCCCCCCGCCATCACCAATAACACCACCAGCACTGCCCGCGATTGGCGTAGCTACCGTAGCCGTTTTATTGATAGCACGCGCATTCGTGCGGGGGTGCAGTTCTGGAATCGCCATGCCGCCACCTTGCAACGGGCGGAGAAAATATACGGTGTGCCCGCCCCCATCATCGTGGGCATCATTGGGGTAGAGACCGTCTATGGCCAGCAAATGGGCAATTTGCGTGTGCTCGATAGCTTGGCTACTTTGGCGTTTGATTTTCCCCAAGCGCACCCGCGTGCCGAGCAGCGCCAAGCCTACTTTCAAGGCGAGTTGGAGCAGTTTTTACTCACCGCCTGGAAAAGTGGCAGTGACCCCAGCCAACCCAAGGGCAGCTACGCGGGGGCGATGGGACTGGGGCAATTCATGCCCACCAGTTGGGAGCGCTGGGCGGTCGATTTTGATGGTGATGGCCGCATTGACCTCTTCAACAGCCCGGCCGATGCCATTGGCTCGGTGGCCAATTACTTTCGGGCGCATGGCTGGCAAGCGGGGCAGCCGGTGTGGTACGCCCCGTTGTTTAATCCCCAAAGCCTGGATTTAGCCACGCTGCTAGCGCCAGATATTTTGCCCAGCTTTAGCGCTGCTCAGATGGCGGCTCTGGGAGTCATCCCCAAAGATGCCATGCAGCACGACGGTCTGCTGGCCTTGGTAGAGCTGCAAAACGGCAGCGCTGCGCCCAGTTACATCGTGGGCACGCAGAATTTCTACACCATCACCCGCTACAACTGGTCGAGCTACTACGCTTTAGCGGTACACGACTTGGGGCAAGAAGTGGCGGCTGCCCGCCATGGCACGGCAGCGGCTACGGCGCAGCCGGTGGGCATTCCTTGAAAGGTGGCGCTACAGGCCGCGCCATCACCTGCGCAAACAAGGCCGAATCCAACCAGCGTTGCAACCAAGCCTGCACATGCGGCCAGGGGTGGGCTTGCCAGGCGGCTTCATCCACACGGGCAAACTGGCGTACAAAGGGGCGCAGCGCCATATCGGCCAGGCTGGGGTGTTGGCCAAACAGGTAGCCGGTGGCGCTTAATTGCTGCTCCATGGCGCTGAACCAATGGGCGGCATCGTGCTGGGCTTGGGTAACTTCCTCAGCGCTATAGCGTTCGTGGTATTTGCAGCGGTCTAGGGCGGGTTTGAAAAAACCATCGTTGCGGGCAATCAGCGCCAGCATGTCTTGCAGACTGCCCTGGGTGGGGGTGAGCCAGCCGTCCGGGTCGTGCAGGCGCAGGGCGTGCAGCATGATGTCCAGGCTTTCTTCCAGTACCTGGCCGCTGGGCAGTACCAGCACCGGAACCGTGCCTTTGGGAGAGGCGGCCAGCATGGCCGGGGGCTTGTGGCGCAGTTGGATTTCGCGCAGTTCGCAGTGCAGACCAGCGCTGGCAATGGCCAGACGGGCGCGTATGGCGTAGGGGCAGCGGCGAAAGCTGTAGAGGATGGGCAGGGCGTTGGGCATACTAGACAGGGCAAGAGGCGTGCAGGGCACAATCAGGGTTTTTAACCCAAGGAGTCAAAAAGATGCCCTATATCCTACAAGTCGATTTCCCCATGGACGGCCCTTTCGGCGCAGAAATGGCGCAAGCCTTCGAGGGCTTGGCGCAAAGCATCAACCAAGAGCCAGGCGTGCGCTGGAAGATTTGGACGGAAGATACCCAGGCCAAGGAGGCAGGCGGCATCTACCTGTTTGACAGCCGCGAGCAGGCGCAGGCGTATCTGGAAATGCACGCCCAGCGCCTGCAACAAGCGGGCATCAGCTCTATCCGCAGCCGCATTTTTACGGTGAATGAGGCACTGACGGCGATAAACCAAGGGCCGGTGGTGGGCTAGCCCTAGCCCTCAAACAAATCCTGCCGCCCGGCAGGCGCAACCAGCCCCAAATGCCGCCAGGCGGCTTGCGTGGCGACCCGCCCGCGTGGGGTGCGTTGCAGATAGCCTTGCTGAATCAGGTAAGGCTCAATCACATCTTCAATCGTGCCTGCGTCTTCGCCGATGCTGGCCGCGATGTTGTCCACCCCCACAGGCCCGCCGTCAAAGCGGTGGATGATGGCCTCCAGCAGTTTTCTGTCCATCACGTCAAAGCCCTCAGGGTCCACGTCCAGCATGGTCAGTGCCTGCTGGGCGATGGCTTGGGTGATATGCCCGTCGCCCTTCACGTCGGCAAAGTCGCGCACGCGGCGCAGCAGGCGGTTGGCAATGCGCGGTGTGCCACGGCTGCGGCGGGCGATTTCGTTGGCTCCGGCGGGGTCTATGGGCACTTGCAGCAGGCCGGCGCTGCGGGTGACGATGCGTTCCAGCTCCTCGGGGGTGTAGAACTCCAGCCGCGCCACAATGCCGAAGCGGTCGCGCAGTGGGTTGGTCAGCATCCCGGCGCGGGTGGTGGCACCCACCAGGGTAAAGGGTTGCAAATCCAGCTTGATGGAACGCGCTGCTGGCCCTTCGCCAATCATGATGTCGATTTGATAATCCTCCAGCGCGGGGTAGAGGATTTCTTCCACCACGGGCGAAAGGCGGTGGATTTCGTCAATAAAGAGCACGTCCCCCGCTTCCAGCCCGGTGAGTAGGGCGGCTAGGTCTTTGGGCTTTTCCAGCACGGGGCCGCTGGTTTGGCGCAGTTGCACACCCAGCTCGGCAGCGATGATGTGCGATAGCGTGGTTTTGCCCAAGCCGGGCGGGCCAAACAGCAGCACGTGGTCAAGTGCTTCGCCGCGCTTTTTGGCTGCGCCAATAAAAATCTCTAACTGCCCGCGTGCCTTGCTCTGGCCGACGTATTCCTCCAGCAACTTAGGGCGCAGAGCGCGTTCTTGCGCCTCTTCGCTGCGTGAGGCAGTGGTGGCGGCCACCATGCGGGGCTGTTGCTGGGCTGGGGGGCGCTGGCCGGATGGGGGCAGGCCGAAGTCTTCGGTGTGGATGGTCATGGAAGTAGCGGGTGCAGATGTAGAAGCGGCAATGGGCTTACCGCTTAGCGGCGGCGATATAGGCGGCATCGTTCTCGCGTTTGCCGACAGCGATTACCACCACTACGACCTCAGTATCACGCACCTCATAAACCAAGCGATAGCCCACGCTACGAAGTTTGATTTTGTAGCGGTCGGGATGCCCAGACAGCTTGGCGGATGGCACTCGTGGGTTCTCCAAACGCTGTGCCAGTTTTTTCTTGAGCTGTTCACGCACACTGCCGTCCAATCGTCGCCATTCAGCCAAGGCCGCTTCTTTGAAAAGCAGGTTAAAGCGCATCCAGAGACACCGCTATTTCTGCTTGGTCGGAACGTGCATTAGCGATGGCGTTCAGCTCTAAATCTTCGAGCTTGTTCATCAAGGCTTCAAAGGCTTTGGCTGGGATGCAGTAGAACGCAGGCTTATTGCGGTTAAGGATGGCAACAGGCGCTCCATCCCCAGCAAGCACTGTGCCCATTGGGTCACGCTTGAGTTCGGTGACGCTGGCCGCCATTGAGGCAAGTAGTGGGTGGGGCATGGCGTTTCTCCAAAAAATTTGTATTCCTTTGGGGGTAGGGCTTTCAGGCGTGTAATGCCTTTAGCGCTAGCTCAGGTGCGTTCGTGACAATTTGGAGCAGGGCAGCAGCAGGGCCGGTGGGGCTGCGTCGCTGCTGCTCCCAGTTTTGTAGGGTTTTAATGCTGACTCGCATCAAATCGGCAAACTCACTTTGTGACAGGCCGGTTTGTTGACGTACTGCCTTGACATCCGGAGTGTCTAGCTGAAAGCGACGTGAAGCCTGAACCTCGCCGTGGGCGATGGCTTTGGCTTCTTTTAGGCTTTGCACCAAGTCGTTAAATAGTTCTTTTTCCATCGTCATAGCTCCTTGACTAAATCACGCAGAATGGCAGTTTCCTCACTGCTGAGGTTGTCTTTTTTCGACTTTGGATAAATCACCAGCATGTAGAACTGGTTTTGTTGATTCTTCCAGTAGTAGATGGCTCTAACCCCGCCGCTCTTGCCACGCCCAGGCAAGGCGTGGCGCAGTTTGCGAATGCCCCCACCGCCTTGAATCAGGTCGCCGCGCTCGGGATTGGCAATCAGGAGGTTTTGCAGCTTGCGGTATTCCTCATCTGTTAGCAACTGAGTGACCCAGCGGGTGAAGGTAGGGGTTTCAATAAATTCCATAGGTGCATTTTATCCGCCAATGGCGTATAGATGCTGACCGCTTCACTTCCCCAGCGCCTGCAACGCCTGCCGAATCCCCTCACTCACGCCAATATCGGGCGGCAGGGCTTTGAGGGCGGCGTTGGCCTCTTTGTCGTTGTAGCCCAGAGCCAGCAGGGCTTGCAGAATGTCGGCACGCTCGGCGCTGCTGGGGGCGGTGGCGGGGCTGGCGCTGGTGAGGGCATCGCCCAGCTTGCCCTTGAGTTCTAGCAGCAGGCGTTCGGCGGTTTTTTTGCCGATGCCGGGTACTTTAATCAGGCGGCCTACCTCTTGCAGGCTGATGGCTTGGGCGAGGTCATCCACACTCAGGCCAGACAGAATAGACAAAGCTGTGCGTGGCCCCACGCCGCTGACTTTGATAAGCTGGCGAAACGCATGGCGCTCCTGCACCGAGCCAAAGCCGTAGAGCAGTTGCGCATCTTCGCGCACAATCAGGTGGGTGAGCAGGCTGGCCGGCTGCCCGACGGCGGGCAGTTGGTAAAAGGTGCTCATGGGCACTTGCACTTCATAGCCCACGCCGTGGCAGTCGATGATGACCTCGGGCGGGTGCTTGTCGGCCAGAGTGCCGCTTAACTTACCTATCATTGAAGACTGTCCTTTCTTTACGGGAATTATCCGCGTGATTCTGCGCCACACCTTTACCCCCCACAACAACCAGCGCCTGGGCCATCTTTGCGGGCCTATGGATCAGCATCTGCGCACCATTGAAAACGGCCTGCAAGTCAAAATCGCCCACCGCCACGAGCAGTTCAAAATTGACGGCATCAAGGCCAAAGCCAACCAAGCCTTGGATGTCTTGCAAGCCCTGTATGAAATGGCGGATGCGCCCATCACCGAGGAGCAAGTGCAGCTCATGCTGGCGGGCGATAGCGCCATGCTGCAAGCCGACCCTGACGGGCTAGAACTGCACACCCGCCGGGGCAACCTGCGGGCGCGTACACCCAACCAAGCCTTGTACCTAGACAACATGGCGCAGCACGACATTACTCTGGGCATTGGCCCCGCTGGCACGGGCAAAACCTATCTGGCCGTGGCCTGCGCGGTGGATGCCCTGGAAAAAAGCGCCGTGCAGCGCATTGTGCTAACTCGCCCTGCTGTGGAGGCGGGCGAGCGCCTGGGCTTTCTCCCCGGTGATTTAACGCAGAAGGTCGATCCCTACCTGCGCCCGCTGTATGACGCGCTCTACGACTTGATGGGCTATGAAAAGGTGCAAAAAGCCTTCGAGCGCAACGTGCTGGAGATTGCCCCCCTGGCCTTTATGCGTGGCAGAACGCTGAATAACGCCTTCGTCATCCTGGATGAGGCGCAAAACACCACGCCCGAGCAGATGAAGATGTTCCTCACCCGTATCGGCTTTGGTGCCAAGGCAGTGATTACCGGTGACGTAAGCCAGATTGACCTGCCCAAAGGCACGCCCAGCGGCTTGATTGATGCCGAGCGGGTGTTAAAGCGTGTGCGCGGCATTGCCATTTCGCGCTTTGGCAGTCAGGACGTGGTGCGCCACCCGCTGGTCGCTCGCATCATTGATGCCTACGATGCCCACACCCACCCAGGCCGTGGGCTGGATGCTTAATGGATAGCCTTGCCACCGTTGTTATGCCCCGTTTTCACTGCCCTCTGCCCCTGCCTGAACTAGCGCCTGGGGCGCTGTTTGATTTGCCCCCTGGCACTGCCCGCCATGTGCAAGTGCTGCGCCTGCAACCGGGCGATGGCATCACCTTATTCACCGGCGGCCAGGCGCAAGGCCAATGGCAGGCGCAGATTACAAGCATGGGGCGCAGCCAGGTGCAAGTGCGCTTGGGCGAACACCAAGCGCTGGAGCGTGAGCTGCCACGCCCAGTCCACCTGCTGGTAGGCATTACCGCCAACGAGCGCATGGATTGGCTGCTAGAGAAGGCCACCGAGCTGGGGGCTGCCAGCCTGACCCCGCTGCTGGCCGAGCGCAGTGTGCTCAAGCTCAAAGGTGAGCGTGGCGAGAAAAAACGCGCCCACTGGCAAGCCATTGCCGCTGCTGCCTGCGAGCAATGCGGACGCAACCAAATCCCGCAAGTACACCCGGCACTGACCCTAGCGCAGTGGCTAGCGGCACAGCCCGTAGCCGAGCAAGGGCAAGGGCTGGGCTTGCGGCTGGTCCTGTCATTAGCGCCAGGCAGCCGCCCATTGGTGCAAGTATTGGCACAAGAAGTAGCCGCAAGCACTGCACAGCAAACCCAGGTGCCTATAACCCTGCTTTCGGGCCCCGAGGGCGGCTTGAGCGCTGCCGAAGAGGCATTGGCGCTCTCCCAAGGGTTTATGCCCGTTAGCTTGGGCAACCGCATTTTGCGGGCGGAAACTGCGCCGCTGGCCGCTTTAGCGCTATTGAGCTAGTGTCTTTTTTTGTGCGGGAATGGTCTCAGCGCTGTTGCAGGAGTAGCTCCACTTTGTCACGCGGGCCTTCTTGCAAGCGAATGCGAACGGGTAGATAGCCCCATTGTGCTGCCAGCCACAATGCCGAGCTGGTCAAGTTGGCCGTATCCGTACTCGTATCTGCTGGGGCTGGGGTGTCGGTGCTGGAGGCGGCGCTGAGGTGCTCTAGCTGGAGTGCCTCCACCGTGCCAATGGGTAGGGTCAGGGCTTGGGGGCTGCGGACAATGAAGGTCCACGGCTTCACGCTGCTTTTGCTTACGGTCTGTACCGTAATCTGGGTGCCCTGTGGATAGCGCTCTGGGGCAGCCGCTAGCATCCCTGCAAGTTGAAAAAATACGCTTAAACGGTCTTGCGTGCTAGGCAGCCAAGGCTCACTATTTTCGTGGCGGCTAAAGTGAATGCGCCCCTGTTGCGCATCTAAGCTAACGCTGTGCTCGCGGCTAGAGGCATCTAAAAAAACCTGTGGCTGCAAGCCTGTGGGTAAGATTTGGCCAATGCTAGACTGGCTGCGCCGCCCCAGCAGTGGCAGGCTGATGGTTTGCTGTGCCTCGTACTGCCCTGCCTCTGGCTGCCAACTGAGCTTGGCCTTGGCTTGGTAGCCCATCCCTTTGAATAAGCCTTGCACTTGAAACGAAAGCTGCGCCGCAGGCGGAGCCTGCCAAACACTAGCCTGGGGGTCTGCCCCCCAGTATTGCGGGGCTTTGCCAGGTACGCGCACGGTAATGGCGCTTATGGCACCTATGGCTGGGATAGCACTATCGGCATTCTCTGCTGCGAGGGGCGAGGCGGGGGCTAAGGCTGCCCCCGTCTCAGCCGCCAGTGCTGGCGGTGCAAGCCCAAGCCCCAAGCCCAAGGCAGCAGTAAGCAAAGAAACTGCCATGCTTGGAATGGATAAATGGGTAAGGGTAAGAGGGCGCATGACTACACTTAACACTTTCATCTAATAAAGGCCGGTTGTATGAGTGGATTGAGTTGGTTTTTCCTGATAGCCGCTGCGTTGTATTGGCTGCAAAGCCGCCAGCAGCGCCAACGTATGACCTTGCTGGTCAAGCACCTGGCAGGTACACGCGTGGAGAAACTAATGGGCAGTTTGATAGAAGGGTATCTGCGTGTGCTCGATGAGAAAGACCCTGAGCGTCGTCGCCAAGTATGGTCTTATTTAGACGAGCAAGAACAAAAGCTAGCCAAGCATTTTGAGCGTTTTGCCCAATGTTTCGCCCAAGAGTCAGCCACAGACACTGCTGTGAGCACCTTAGCGCTGGCCTTGCCGGGCAGTCAGCAGCTTTTACCCCAGTTTAGCTTTGATATGCGCCAAGCCCTCAAGCTACACGCGCAAGCCATACGCAATGCCTGCGCTCCCCAAGGCTTGCAGGAGCCGCAGCGTAAAGACTGGGCTTACACCATGACGGCAGAGCTGCTCCTTATGCAGCACACTTGTCACTGGTTTGGTCGCTCGCGGTCAGTGGCTTCCATGCGCTTATTGGCACGGCACCAAACAACGTATGAGCAGGTGCTCGCTAGCGTACAGCCTAGCACCCGGCAAGCCTACTTACGCCTAATTGGTGCAGCAGGTGCATCCAGTTGATAGCCCCCCCGCGCCCAAAGATGTGTTTTGAACCTCTTGCGAGGGTGCTGGCGCGGCCTAGGGTGCTGCGCGAGGTTGCGTCTGCGTGATAGCGACGGCTATCTGAGCGTGTAAACACGTTCTGTATCTGGTATAGAAATGAGCGATAGTTTTCGTTATATAATTTGAGCTTGGCCTAATTAGCGCGGGTGGCGAAATTGGTAGACGCACCAGGTTTAGGTCCTGACGCCTTCACGGGCGTGGGGGTTCGAGTCCCCCCCCGCGCACCACATCACTGCTTCATGCAATGCCATGAAGCCTCAAAACAAAACCCGCTACTTTTTGAGTAAGCGGGTTTTTTATTGTCCCAAACCGCCCCCAGAGGCAAGCGCAATACCAGTACGCTAGCGCCTGCATGGGGGGCTCTGCTAAACAGCGCCCAGGTGCGGAACCAGGTGGTCGATGGGCTGGCCGCTTTTCAGCGCAGCAGTAAAAGCCAGCATCCGGTCAATCGGCTGGCGTGCGCGGGGAATCAGCGCAGGCTCTACATGCACGGCGTTGGCTCCAGTTTCCAGCACGCGAGCGACATCGGCCAGGCCATTCATCGCCATCCAGGGGCAATGGGCGCAGCTTTTGCAGGTGGCGCTGTTACCGGCGGTGGGCGCTTCGTAGAAGGTTTTGCCGGGGTTGAGCTGGCGTAGCTTGTGCATCATGCCCTTGTCGGTGGCGACGATAAATTCGCGCGCATCCATCTCCTTGGCCGCTTTCAGAATGGCACTGGTGGAACCGACGGCATCGGCCAGAGCAACGACCTCGGCGGGGCTTTCAGGGTGTACCAGCACCTTGGCTTGGGGGTGGTCTTTTTTCAGCAGCTCCAGCTCCAGCGCCTTGAATTCGTCATGGACGATACAAGCGCCATTCCAGAACAGCATGTCCGCCCCCGTCTGGCGCTGGATGTAGTCGCCCAGGTGGCGGTCAGGCCCCCACAGGATTTTCTGCCCTTGGTCTTTGAGTGCCTGCACAATTTCCAGGGCGCAACTGGAGGTCACCACCCAATCAGCCCGCGCTTTAACGGCGGCGCTGGTGTTGGCATAGACCACCACAGTACGGTCAGGGTGTTGGTCGCAAAAGGCGCTGAACGCATCGACCGGGCAGCCCAAGTCCAGCGAGCAGGTTGCGTCTAAATCCGGCATGAGCACGATTTTTTCTGGCGAGAGGATTTTGGCCGTCTCGCCCATAAAGCGCACACCGCTGACTACTAAGGTTTGCGCCGCATGGTCGCGGCCAAAACGTGCCATTTCCAGCGAATCGCTGACGATGCCGCCGGTTTCTTCCGCCAGGTCCTGCAAATCAGGGTGGACGTAGAAGTGCGACACCATAACGGCGTTGCGCTCTTTCAGAAGCTGGCGGATTTTGCCCTTCAAGCCCTGGCGCTCGTCCTGCGACAGTTCGGGAGGCACACGCGCCCACGCATATTGGGTAGAGCACACAGCACCCTCGGATTGGGGCTGCTCGTATTCAACATCAATGATGGCAGACATGGGGGTTTTTCACTCCTACTACAAATCTTGCACACGCATGGAAAAGTCAATGGCTTTGACATCTTTGGTCAAGCCGCCTATGGAGATACGGTCCACACCCGTCTCGGCCAGTTCACGCAGGCCGTCTAGCGTTACACCGCCGGAGATTTCCAGTACCGCCCGCCCGGCGTTGATGGCTACCGCCTCATGCAGCATGGGCAGGGGCATATTGTCCAGCAGCACCATACGCGCACCAGCGTCTAGCGCTTGGCGCAGCTCGTCCAGGGTTTCCACCTCAATTTCTACGAATTGCGCCTGGCGGGCTTTTTCCTCAGCAGCGCGTAGCACCTGGGCAATACCGCCAGCTGCGGCAATATGGTTTTCTTTAATCAGCACGGCATCAAACAGGCCAATGCGGTGGTTGAAGCCACCGCCCACCTGCACGGCGTATTTTTGCGCCACGCGCAGGCCGGGTAGGGTTTTGCGCGTATCGACAATCCGCGCCTTAGTACCCGCCACGGCATCTACATACTGCGCCGTCTTGGTTGCCACCGCTGAGAGCAGTTGCAGAAAATTCAAGGCCGTGCGCTCGGCAGAGAGCAGGGCGCGGGCATCGCCTTGCATCGTCAGCACCACCTGCTCGGGCTGGCAGTGCTGGCCTTCCGCCACCTGCCATTGCCATTGGGCGCTGGGGTCTAGGCTGCGCAAAGCGGCCTCTACCCAGGGCGCTCCGCAAATCACGGCTGCCTCACGCGCCACAATGCGTGCCTGCACGCGCTGGCCAGCGGGCAGCAAGGCGGCAGTCAAATCACCCGCGCCGATGTCTTCTTGCAGAGCACGCTGCACATCGTCTTGGGCTTGCTGGAGGATAGTGGGGGAAATCATAGAAAGTTCACACTCAAACTTAAAACTAGGCCAACTCGCTTGGGTGCGCAAGCATAGCGGTATAAAGCGCTGCTTGTGGCCAGCGCTAGAGCAAATCCCGTATTTTCTGGGCGATAACGGCTCTACACTGGTGGGTTTTGGCAAATGGACTGGCAATTTGATACCCTTGCCCCCTATTTTTAGGCTGCCCCCCCCCACCCGCTCAGAAGGTTTACCCATGCCCCATATCTATATTGAGTACAGCGCCAACGTTACCGGCCTGGATGAAATGGCTTTGATGCAGGCCATCAACGCCTTTGTTTGCAACCACCCCACCGTTGGGCATGAGTCCGATGTAAAAGCCCGCTGCCAGCGCGTCGATAGTTTTGTTATTGGCACAGCCGCCCGGCCACGCGGCTTTGTGCATGTGCAGCTACAGTTTATGGAAGGCCGACCACCGGAAATACGCCAGCAGCTCAGTGAAGGCATTGCCGCCGCGCTGCACCAGCATGTGCCCCGCCCACCCGAGCTAGACGTAGTGCAACTGAGTGT
>JAHAYB010000449.1 GCA_018384835.1 Comamonas sp. | reverse complement strand
GTAGCTATGGCGTAAGCTACAGGTATTGTTCTCTTGGGGCAGTGCGTGTTTTTTGTTCTAATGAGAAAACTATCTATTTGTTTTTACTGGAAAGCTGAGTATGGGCTCTTTATGGAATAGTTGGCGCATTACGCACCGCTTTATGGCAGTGCTGGCTGCGTTTATGTTATCAATTGTTGCAGTGGCTGGCACCGGTTTGTGGGGCTTGTCTTCAGCCCGCGACAGCCTGAAAACCTTGCATGAAGAGGCGCTAGAGCGCTCTTTGCTCGCAGGGGTGTCAATTGAGCAAACCCTGAATAATCGCATGGAAGTGCTGCTAGCCTTCCAGCACGACCCCAGCAATGAGCTAGCCAGCATCCACAACCACCTTGTGGACGAGCACCTGAACGCCATTGCAGCCAACCAAAGCCGCGCCAATGAGGTACACAAAAAAATGGAGGCGCGTATCACCGACCCCCATGAAAAGGCACTGATGGCTGATGTACTTGCTGCACGTGCCGCCTGGCGACCAGAGCTGGCCAAGGCCACTGAGGCTATCCGCCGGGGCGATTACAGCGCCACAACCATGGAGGCATTTTTAGCCGCCGGGCGCAACCAGGGAGCCAAGGTCGTCGCTACCACCGCCGCCTTGCGTGACTACCAAGCCAAAGTAGGCGACCAAGCCTATCAACAGGCCGAGGAGCATTACCAACGCGCCCTCTGGGTGTCTGCGGTGGCTGCGGTATTGATGGTGATTCCCTCCATCATCTTGGCTTTGGCTTTACTGGGGCGCTTGAGCGAAGGCTTTCGCACGGCCAGCGGCGCACTCAAGCAAATTGCCAGTAGCGACTTATCTCAGCACGTTGTACACAACGGCACTGACGAAATTGGCTGCATGTTGCAGCACCTGGAAACGATGCGCTCCAGCCTATCGGCCACAGTGGGGCAGGTGAAGGCTGGAACGGGGGCGATTGCCAGCGCCTCGGCGCAAGTGGCAGCCGGTTCGCTGGACTTATCTTCACGCACAGAGCAGCAAGCCAGTGCGCTGCAGGAAACGGCCTCGGCCACTGAGCAGCTCTCCAGCACCGTGCAGCACAACGCCGACAACGCTGTGCAAGCCAATCAGCTCGCTGGCCAAGCGCGTAGCGTGGCGCAAGAGGGCGGCCATATCGTGGACCAAATGGTCAAAACCATGTCCGAAATTGACCAATCGGCCAAGAAGATTGTGGACATCATCAGCGTGATTGACGGCATTGCCTTCCAGACCAACATCTTGGCGCTGAACGCTGCGGTGGAAGCCGCCCGCGCCGGTGAGCAAGGCCGTGGTTTTGCCGTGGTCGCTGGCGAGGTGCGCAGCCTTGCCGGACGCAGCGCCGCCGCCGCTCGCGAGGTGCAAGCCCTGATTACCGAGGCTGTGAGCAAAGCAGAGCATGGCAACGTCCAAGCCGCCCAAGCAGGAACGGCCATGCAAGATATTGTGGGCGGCATTCAGCGCGTGGCCGACATCGTCGATGAAATCGCCCTAGCCAGCCGTGAGCAGGCCAGCGGGTTGGCGCAAATCAACCAGGCGGTCAGCCACTTGGATGGGGTGACGCAGCAAAACGCGGCCTTGGTGGAGGAGTCCTCCGCCGCCTCTAGCTCCTTGCAGCAGCAAGCCCGTAGCTTGGCCGCTTTGGCCGATACCTTCCGGCTTGAAGGCCAGCCGCACGCACAGAGCATGGGCGGCGGTGGACATAACGCCGGGAACGCCGGGTTGTTGAATTACTGAGCCAGCGCCCGCTGAATGATGATTTTCTGCACGTCGCTCGTGCCCTCGTAGATTTGGCAAACGCGCACGTCGCGGTAAATGCGCTCTACGGGGAAGTCATTCACCACGCCATAGCCGCCCAGGGTTTGGATAGCCGCTGAACACACACGCTCGGCCATTTCGCTGGCAAACAGCTTGGCCATGGCGGCTTCTTTTAAGCAGGGCTGGCCGGCATCGCGCAGGCTGGCGGCGTGCCAGATGAGTTGGCGGGCAGCTTCAATCTGCGTGGCGCAATCGGCCAGGCGAAAGCCCACGGCCTGGTGGTTAAAGATGGGCTGGCCAAAGCTCTCGCGCTCTTGGCTGTATTGCAAGGCGCATTCAAAAGCGGCACGTGCCATGCCCACGCTTTGCGCGGCAATGCCGATGCGCCCGCCCTCCAAAGCGCCCAGGGCGATTTTGTAGCCCTCGCCCTCTTCGCCAATCCGGTTGGCGGCGGGAATGCGGCAGTCTTCCAAATTGATTTGCGCCGTGTCGCTGCTGTGCTGGCCTAGCTTTTCTTCCAGCCGCGCTACTTGGTAGCCGGGGTTGTCGGTGGGGACGATAAAGGCGCTCATGCCGCGCTTGCCAGCGGCTTTGTCAGTGACGGCAATGACGATAGCCACCTGGCCGTTTTGCCCGCTGGTGATGAATTGCTTGACACCGTTAATCACGTAATCGCCCCCATCCTTGACTGCTGTGGTGCGCAGGGCGGATGCGTCAGAGCCAACATGCGGCTCGGTCAGGCAGAACGCGCCCAGCATTTCGCCACGCGCCAGGGGGGCGAGCCATTGCTGCTTTTGCGCCTCGTTGCCATAGCGCATCAGGATGGCGTTGACGGGGCAGTTGGTCACGCTAATGGCGGTGCTGGTTCCGCCATCGCCTGCGGCAATTTCTTCCAGCACTAGTGCCAGGGTGAGGTAATCCAGCCCTGCACCGCCGTATTCCTCGGGCACGCAGATGCCGTAAGCGCCTAGGGCGGCCAAGCCTTGGTGTACGTTTTTGGGGAAGTGGTGGTCTTTGTCCCACTGGGCGGCGTGGGGGGTGATTTCGCTTTGCACAAACTCGCGCACTGCGTCGCGAATCATTTGCTGGTCTTGGGTTAGCAGCATGGGGCTTGTCTCCTTCAGAGGGTGGTTAGGTTTTTTTAGGGGGTGACTTAGGGGTGACTTAGGGGGTCACTTGCCCCAGGCGCTGGCGCAAGGATTGGGGCTGACCGCTGATTAAAGCGGCGTAACTGGTGGTGTTGGAGAGGACTTTTTTCACATAGTCCCGGGTTTCAAAGAAGTGAATATTCTCTGCCCAAATGGCGGCCTCCAGTTTGGGGCCTTTGCGCCAACTGCGCGGGCGCGAGGGGCCTGCGTTATAGCCGGCAGCGGCCAGCACCATGGAGCCTGCAAAATCATCCAGTGCCAGCTTGAGGTAGGCGGTTCCGATGGTGATGTTGACATCGTGCTGGTTAATCATGTGGGGTTCAAAATCTTTCATGCCGATTTTTTGTGCTGTCCATTTGGCGGTGGCGGGCATGACTTGCATTAAGCCCGATGCGCCAACGTGGGAGCGGGCATCCATGATGAAGCGGCTCTCTTGCCGTATCAGGCCATACACATAGGCCGGGTCTAGGCCAATGTGGCGTGCGCGGGCAATAACGTCTTG
>JAHAYB010000409.1 GCA_018384835.1 Comamonas sp. | reverse complement strand
CTACAAAGGCTTGATTACCGCTGGCGGCGGAAAAATCCACCGCGAAGAGGACTGGGGTCGCCGTCAACTGGCCTACCTCATCAACAAGCTGGCCAAGGCGCACTATATTTGCCTGAACATCGAGGCCGATTTGGCTGTTATGGCTGAATTGGAGCACGCCTTCAAATTCAACGATGCCGTGCTGCGCCACATGACTGTGCAGAAGAAAAAAGCCGACACCGGCGCTTCTGCCATGATGAAGACCGTTGAACGCGAAGAAGCCCGCAAAGCCGCCGCCCAAGCCGCAGAGCAGCAACCCGCCTAAATGAAACACCCTCTGCCCCGATAGCAGCGCTGCATAGGCGCACAAGAGGGCTGGGGGTTCTTCAAAAATCGCTTCGTCTGGGGTGGAGAGCCTGCAAACCCATAACCAACACAACTGCTTGCGCCTACACGCTTGCCTTGAGCGAGTGCCTGTACTGCGTCAAACACCCGCTGGCATAGCCGCCGCTGATGTCTATTTAAGCCACAGCAGCGCACAAGCCGAAGCCGGGGTCACACGCCAAGTACAGCTGCATATCAAGGCGGTCGCCTTTGGTGCTTTGGCGCAAAGGCTAGCGCGTCAAGAACCGGGCAGTTGCTGGCAGTTTCAGGGGTTTTTGGCCTCGCCGCGCAATAGCAAAGCAGCGGTTTTCCATATCCAGGAAATGCAACAAAATTAACTTTCAAGAGGTCCAGCAATGGCCGCATTCAAAAAATTTAACAAGGACAAGCGCTCCAAGCGCAATACCCAATCGCTGCTGTTCAAGCGCAAGCGTTTCTGCCGCTTCACCGTCGCTGGTGTGGAAGAAATTGACTACAAAGACGTTGACACTCTGCGCGACTTTATTGCCGAGAACGGCAAAATCATCCCCGCTCGCTTGACCGGCACACGCGCTATCTACCAGCGCCAGCTCAACACAGCCATCAAACGCGCACGCTTTTTGGCACTGCTGCCCTACACCGACCAGCACAAAATCTAAGGAGTCGTTGACATGCAAATCATCCTGCTTGAAAAAGTGCTGAACCTGGGCAATCTGGGCGACATCGTTAAAGTGAAAGACGGCTATGCCCGTAACTTTCTGATTCCCAAAGGCAAAGCCCGTCGCGCTACCGAAACCGCTAAGGCCGAGTTTGAAGCCCGCCGCGCCGAACTGGAAAAGCAAGCCGCCGAGAAGCTGGCCACCGCCCAAGCCGTTGCTGCCAAGCTCACCGACCTGACCTTGCAACTGAGCCAAAAGGCCGGTGTAGATGGCCGTTTGTTTGGTTCCGTAACCAATGCCGATATTGCCGATGCCCTCAAAGCACAAGGCTTTGACGTACTCAAAGCGCAAGTGCGTATGCCTGAAGGCCCTATCAAAACCGTCTCGGCCACCACCGTACAAGTGGCACTGCATACCGACGTGGTTGTGGACCTGAGCGTGGAAGTCGCCGGCGAACAAGCCTAATCAGTTAGGCTCTATCGCGGTAGCCAACCTTCCTAACCCTGCCCGCAGGCAGGAAGGTAGCTTCCCTCAAAAAAAACCGCCTAGTGATTGTGCTAGGCGGTTTTTTGTTGCCCACCGCCGTTATTGCTATCGCTATCGTTATCACTACCACCGCAAGCGGCTACGGTTGCCGTTGCGCTCGCCCATCAAAGTCAGCAAATGCCCTAGGGCTGCCCCGTCTGCGGCGCTATCTTCTGCGCGTGCCCAGCCGTTAAAGTGCAAGCGCCCTTGCTGCCATTGGCCTTCGCCTTCTAGGTGTAGCGGGCCGCTCAGGGTATGCAATTGCAAGACGATGGGGGGCGTGCCAGATGCTGCTGCTAGCGGGGGCTGCCAGTTGAGTTGGTAGCTTCCCAAGTTGGGCAAGGTACTCAAATGGCTAGCCACATCGCGTATCTGCCACTGCATGGCACTAGGCCAAGCGCCCGCCTGCCACGACCACTGCCCGCTGGGGGTTTGTAGATAGGCCCAGCCGCTCAAGCCCAAGGTATTCCAAGGTGCGCCCAAACCTTGCAGCATATCCAGTGGCAGGCGCAGCCCCGCTTCTTGGGCTTGCCAACGCACCTGCTGATGCCATAGCGCTAGCTGTAGGCGCAGTGGGGCAGCTAAGGGGTTGGGGGCGGCGCTACGGGCACTGTCAGCACTATCGGTACGATGAGCGCTGTCGGTATAGCCACTACTTGCCAGAGCCAGTTGCGCACCATACCAATGCGGGTGCAGCCGCCAGTACACCGGGCTAGCCAAGGTATAGCTGGCGCTATAGCGTGGAGCCAAATGCAGCCAAGCCTGGCCTTGCCACACCGTGCCACTGGCGGCCAGCAACTGCACCTGCCCCTGGCTGGCCTGGGAAAGCACCCAAGCTAACCACCGAGCCGGTGCAGCGTAGATACTGGCCAGCAGCGCCCCACTCAATAAACCCGCCCAAGCCCAGCGCCAGCCGCTAGTGCTGCTATTCCCGCCCTCACTACGCTGCCTACGCTGCCGACCTTGCTGCTTTGCCCGTGTCTGCCTCATCCCTGCCTGCTCCTGCCCTGAAAAGCCGAAAAATATAGCCCTAAACTGCGCCCTTTCTTCGCTGCTTGGCGATTTGCTATTTGTTGTTTGTTATTTGCCGTTTTATGCACACCAATCCCAATACCAGCATTGACATCGCTACCGACTCCGCCTGGATGCGCCACGCGCTCACCCTAGCCGCGCAAGCCGCCGCCGCTGGCGAAGTGCCCGTAGGCGCAGTGGTGGTGAAAGACGGGCAACTGCTAGGCCAAGGCTATAACGCCCCCATTGCCCTGCACGACCCCAGCGCCCATGCAGAAATACAAGCCCTGCGCCAAGCCGCCCAGGCGCTGGGCAATTACCGGCTGGAGGGCTGCACCCTCTACGTCACGCTAGAGCCTTGCACCATGTGCAGCGGGGCGCTGCTGGCCGCCCGCCTGGCGCGGGTGGTCTATGGCGCACCTGAGCCTAAAACCGGCGCAGCAGGCTCGGTACACAATGTGTTTGCCCTGCCCCAGCTCAATGCCCATACCCAGGTGCAAGGCGGGGTGCTGGCGCAGGAATGCAGCGCCTTGCTGCAAGCCTTCTTCCAACAGCGCCGCCAGCAACAGCGCCAGCAAGCCCAGCCACTGCGGCAAGACGCGCTGCGCACCCCGCCCGCCCGCTTTGCTGATTTTCCGCTATCCGCCCCCAGCCACTATGTGGCCGACTTACCGCCCCTGGCCGGTTTGCGCCTGCATTACCAGTACCTGCAAGCTGCACCAGAGCAGGCAAACGCCACTCCCCCCTTCACTTCCCCCGCCACCTGGCTGCTATTACATGGCCCGCAGGGTTGGTGCTGGCAAATGCAAGACTTGCTGCTGGCGCTGCACGCCCAAGGGCAATCCGTATTAACCGTGGATTTACCCGGCTGGGGCATGAGTGACAAGCCCAAAAAGCCCGCCACCCACCAGCCCGCCTGGCATGGCCAAGTGCTGCAAGCCCTGTGCCAGCACCTAGGGTTGGGTGAGCAACATGCTTTGGTACTGGCAGCGGACGATGCCCTCTGGCTGGCGGCGCTGGCTCCCAGCCTGCCCAACTTGCAAGCGCTGTGCTGGCTGCCTGCTGGCCTGGAACAAGCTGGGCAACAAGGGCAGCTCAAGGCCGCACAAGCTGCGCCATTTCCAGATGCAGGCCACCGTGCAGGCCCCAAAACTGCTGCCAAATGGTCAACTCCGCCTTTAGCGCAAAGCCCTTTGCCGCTGCTGGATTTACACGCCCGCGCCCAGCCGCCCCAAGCGCTGGCTATGCAGGCTGTGGAATACTTCGCGGCTTTGCAGCTTCCTTATTTACCACCAACGTAAATAAAGCCATCTGTTTGACTGCTATTTAAACCCATCGCCATTAAATAATTTTCTTGCTTATTGTAGTAAGCAATCCCT
>JAHAYB010000401.1 GCA_018384835.1 Comamonas sp. | reverse complement strand
GGCCCTGGCTCTGGCTCTGGCTCTGGGATGGCATCGTCCATGGATAGTTCCACCGGCTCGGCTTGGGTGCTGGCTTGGGTGCTGGGTGTATCGGCCTCTTGCTCTAAGGCTTGCAGTAGGGCGCTGAGGTTGGTATCCGTGCCCGCCTCACCAAAATCTACGGGGGTGAATAGGTCTTCGGTGAGGGTGATGTCGGTGTTCTCGGGCAGCACCAGGGGCGACATGCCTTCTGCTTGGAGCTGGATGCTGCTGTGAGGGGCTGTCACCAAGCGCAGCCCCACGGGTAGGGCAATGCCTTGGCGGATGGGAATGAGCTTGCCGTCTTTGCTGCGAACCCATGCTTCGCCCGTTAGTTGTGTGATTAGTGCGTTGGTGGTCATTGTGAAGGCTCCAATAAATCTTGCGTTTGATTGTGTTTGATTGCGTTTGTGCCGTCGCCTCCAACGCAGCGCATTGGTGCTGGCTCTGCGCAGGCCATGTCCTGGAGGCGTTGGCCAAGTGCAGTTTATGCCATGTGCCTCCTGCTTTAAGCGGGAAACTGTACGCCTTTGAGTTGAAGCACCATAGACAGGCAGTCACTCACTTGGAGTTTGTCAAACATCTCATGCAGGTGCTGGCGTATGACGGCTGCTTCGCACCCCAAGCCTTGGGCGATTTGGGCAATGCCTTGACCCTGGGCGATGCGGCTGGCAATTGCCTGTTCGTGTGGTGTGAGGTGCTCGGTGCTGGTACTGACCGCGGGCAGGCGCTGGCTGACTTCACGTATCAGGCTTTGCTGCAATGAGCGACCCAGCCAATACTGCCCGTCTTTAATACCTTGCAAGATGCTGCACAGTGAAGGCGTTGGCAGATAAGCATGGGCGTAGCCACGAACACCACGGCGCAGCATGTGACGCGCTAGCTCCAGATTGGGA
This sequence comes from Comamonas sp., assembly GCA_018384835.1. Lineage (GTDB taxonomy): Bacteria > Pseudomonadota > Gammaproteobacteria > Burkholderiales > Burkholderiaceae_C > Comamonas. The sequence goes on along the minus strand of JAHAYB010000401.1, from coordinate 1,621 downwards.
TGGGGGCTAAGGACGAGGATTTTTAGGCTGCTGAGGTGCGCATCCCAAAATGGCTCGCTCCAGGCAGGTAGGTCGGGCAGGGCGGCATCCAAAATCACCATAGGCTGCCCCTGCGCCCGGCGGCGCTCTAAGTCTTGCAGGGAGTGGCTGCGGGCAACCATCCATTGTGCGCCGTCAATTTTGCGCCATTGCTGCCACAAAGCGGGGTTGCGGGTGAGGATAAGGACAGGCGATATTTGCATGAGGCTCACGTCTATCAAGGGATATCTTTGGGGTTGAAATGGCAAATGCCGCCTGCACTGTGAAGCGCAAGGCGGCTTGTCGTTGGTACTTCCGTGAGCCGCTATGTTATAGCGCTTGCTGGCGCTTGAATGTGTCTAAACGCAGCGTTGGTAACCTTTACCACCTGCCCCAGTAGCGGATTGCCCGCCTAGAGCGGTGCAATGCCAGTGCCAGTTAAAGACTGCCTGGGGCGCGGCTCAGTTCATTGTTGGTAGTCACCAGCTGGTGTAGCAAAGCCATAAATTGCTGCTGCTGCTCAGCATTGAGTGGCTGCAAAATGCGCTCCTGAATACGCTGCACAACGGGCGCGACCTGCTGCAAGCAGGCCTGCCCCTCGGGGGTGGCAAACAGCAAGCGGGCGCGTCGGTCTTCTTGCGAGGTTTCGCGCCGCAGCCAGCCGCGTTGCTCTAGGCGCTCAATCACTCCGCCGGTGGTAGAGGCATCCAGCGCCACTTTGCCTGCCAGGGTGCGCTGATCAATGCCGGGCAGCTCAGCCACCACGCGCAGGGCGTTGTACTGGATGGGGGTGATATTCAAGTCCCCAATTTCCTGCACAAAGATGCCTGCCGATATTTGCTGCAAGCGCCGAATGGCATGGCCGGGCATCTTGAGCAAATCCCCTTGCAAGGGCTGGGCTAACGTTGGCGTCTGCACGGTGGCTGCTGACTGCTGGCTGCTGCTCTTGCGCGTCATGCTTGGCCTCGCACATCAAACTCCACCTTCCAGCGCTCACTGCCGCCCAGGGGCACGGCGTGCAGCTCCAGCGTGCCGATGTCGGTAATGCGGGCGTGCAGTTGCACGGTGACAATTTCGCCCTGCTGGCGGCCTTCGCTGGGCAGGCTGGCTTCAATTTCTTGCAGCTCCACCAATTCGCCCTCGTCCCAGTATTCCAGCAGCGTACCCACTTGGTCATGGCGGCGCAGGCTGGAACCGAAGAAGCGCAGACGCACCGGCTCACCCACCACCAAGCCAAAGGCTTGCGCCTCTAGCGCGACTTCGCTGCCTTCTTCCATGCCAAAGGGGGCGAGGCACAGGGCGTTGATAGGCGGCTCCATGCCCGGAATGGCGGGCATATTGCTCTCCACCCCGACGTAATAACTCTGCGCCGTGCCGCCGCGAATACGCACCCCGCGCCCGGCGTGGCTGATATAGGAAAAATACGCCGCCCCACGCGCCACGGCCAGTTCTAGCTGCGCCCCGTCCAGCAGACGGGCAGGGGCTGCGCCTTCGCCCTCCAGCCAGCCGTTGAGCACCTCTAGCAAACGCTGGGCAATCGCGGGGGATTTGAGTACACCGCCGTTAAACAGCACCGCCGTGGGATGCACAAAGCTATGGCCTT
>JAHAYB010000395.1 GCA_018384835.1 Comamonas sp. | reverse complement strand
AAAAATACCGGCCAAAACAACTGCTGGCCCAGCACCGTGCCATATGGGATGTAGTCTTGCGCGTTAACGTCGAGCACGATGAACTTTTTGGGCGGCACGACCTCGCCCACCAGCATGTATTCGCGGGTGAGCAGGTGTAGCTGGGCGGGTGTGTCTGCATCGGGCTGCACAAACACAAAGCGCCGCTGGGCGCGGTTGAGGATGCGCTGGGGCAGGATGCGGCCATCTTGGTGCGTCCAGATAATTTCTGCCACCGCCCAGCCTGCCACCAGCGCTTGCAGCAGCTCTAGGCAGAGCTTGTCAAAGGCGAAGCTTTGCAAAATTCCTGAGGCAGTTTGGGCATCGGCCACCGCACGGGCATCGTCGCGGCCCAGGGGCAGCACCTGCCACTCTTTGCCCACCAGGGCGTACTGGCGCTTTTGCAGGCTGCTAAACACCTTGCCGTCGCGCAGCAAGTCCAGGTAGAGCTGCACGCTGCCGTGGCCACGCTCTAGCAGCAGGGGGTCGTTGGTGCGCAGAATGCCTAGGTAGGGCTGCTCAAACGGGTCGCGCAGGCGGTGGGCAAACTCGGCATCTAGCAGGGGGCGTTGGCCTTTGCCTTTGCCTTCGACTTCGCTCAGGCTGCGGCCACGGCCACGTTGGCTGAGCGTAGTCGAAGCCAGCGAAGCCGAAGCCGAAGCCGAAGCCGAAGCCGAAGCCGAAGCCAGCGTAGTCGAAGCCAGCGAAGCCGAAGATGGACGGCGTTTCTTAGCCATAAATAAAATCTCCAAATGATTGGCTGCTGGCGCGTGGGCCGCCGCTGAGGTATTCGATGGGGGCAGGCGGGTTGTCTGCCGCGTGCAGCGCCAAAAAGCAGGCCCAGGCGCGGTCAGCGTGGCCGTTGCCGTCGCTATCGGCCACAAAGCGCGGTGTGCCCGTTGCGCTGCTGACCTTTTGCAGCTTGTGCAAGTCCGCCCGCACGGCAGGGCTGGCCGCAATGCGAATGCGCCTGTCTTCAAACCGCGTCTTGCCCAGGGTGGCTAAGGTGAGCTTATTGGGGGCGGTAAACAGCACCCCCTCCACCCGATGCCTACCGTGGCGTTGCTGGGCCAGGGCCACCGGGGTTTCGCCCATGCCGGTTTGATCCATGCAGCAGCGCTGCACCCGGTAGCGGGTGAAGATGTCGGCCAGCACCTCGGGTTGCTGCAGCGGGCCAATGGTGTTGTCGGCAATCACCTCGCGCGTCCACCACACATCGCCCACCTGCTCCAGCACCCAAATCACAAACAGGTCGCGGCCCCGGCCACTGGCAATGTCCACGCCCACAAAGCAGGGGCCGCCTTGGTACAGCTCGGGCTTGCCTGCATCCGCGTGGTCACAGCTATCAATCAGGTCGTAATCCAGCCAGGCGCTGGCACCGTCCAGCCATTGCAGCTCAAACTCTTGCGCCCACAGGTCGGGGTCGCCCGCGCCGCGTTGCAGCTCGGCAATATCACGCGGCAGGCCGTCGGCTACGGCTTGGTAGATGTTGGTCACGTGGCGGCTCCAGCCGTCATCCTTGCCCGTCATCAGCTCGTAAAACTTGTTGCCCTTGCCGTTGGGCGTGCTAATCACCCGCAGCTTTAGGCCGGGCTTAGAAATCACCGGAAACAACGCCTTCCAAATCGCCCGGCTGTCTTGGTGAAAGGCAAACTCATCGAGCAGCACATTGGCGCTAAAGCCGCGTGCCGTATCGGGGTTGGCCGGTAGGGCGGTGATTTTGCTGCCGCCAGGCAGCTCCACCTCCAGGGCGCGAATGCCTGGCTCCCAGTCATAGTCATAGGCCTTAAAGCCTGCGGATAGAGCCGCCAGGTGCAGCTTTACGCCCTCGTTCATGGCCTCACGCGCCTGGCGCTCGCCCCGGCTCAAAATCACCCAGCGCCGGCGCTGGCCCAGTGCCTCAGCGCGGGCGCAGTCCAAGGCCAGCTCTAGCGTGCTGGTAAAGGTTTTGCCGCACTGGCGGGCGAACATGGCAATTTTGAAGCGGCTATCGTCCAGCACCCAGCGCTGTTGGTAGGGGTACAGCGGCAGGGCGGGGGCGCTGCTGGGGGCCGTCATGGCGCAGTTCCAATCCCATAGGCCGCTTGAATCACCTTGGCCAGCGTGGCCGCGTCCACCTCGCCTGCTGCGCCCAGGGCTTTAAAGCGCTCCTCCTGCTCGGCCAGCAGCGCCTGGCGGGCCTGCTCTTGCAGCTCGCGCCTCGCTTGCAGGCTCCACTTCTTGCTACCCGTGCTGGCGCGGGCCACCTCGGC
>JAHAYB010000380.1 GCA_018384835.1 Comamonas sp. | reverse complement strand
CCCAGCCATTCGAACACTGCTGGACTAGCCATCTAAAGGTATCGGATATCGATACCAAGAGGTGGCTCCTGTTTTTTGAACTGGTAGTTAAGTGAGATATTTCGCCGTGAAAATGGGCCTAGAGGTAGTGGGCCGGCCAATTTTCCTAGACAACCCAAGGAAGCTTTAGGTCATGTTCAGACTTCTACGGCAGGCGCAACGCAATGACTGCTCTGAACATCATCAGTCATTGGCATTTCTGAGTTGAACGACAGCAAGCAGCCGAGGCTGTGTGAAAACGCATCGGACACTGACCTCGACAAAAAATCGACCTCTCAGATCGCTCGGTATGCGTTTTTCTTGACCCAGGCAATGGTGAGAAGACCCCTGAATTCCATGTTCTGGAGAGTTTTCACACAGCCTCAGCCTGAAGCAGCCAGTCCCGAAATGCTCACTTGGTCTCCCCCTTAATACTCCACGAGCCACCTATCTATGAGTACAAAAATACGTTTTTTGTACTCATAGATCGGTACATATCTCCTGGTCAGTGATCTACCAGCCACCTTCTAACGGCTTCAAATCCAGTCCAAACTCCATCTTGCTCATGTAATCAACGATGAGAGGAAATGGCAACGCCGGGCCATAGTCGGCCATGTTGTAGCGCTCGTTTTTCATGGAACCATTGGTGTGGCCCAGTACGATGGAAATCAGATCAGCTTGCAGTTGAGTAGCAGTCAATGCTTGATTGAAATTTGATCTCAATGAATGCGCTACTTTGTAGCGTGTGACGTACACCCCGACATCCTTCATCAATTGAATGATGTGCCTTGCAGGTTTGCGTCCGAACATTTGCTTCGAGTCCCATGCAAGCTGTGGGTAAAGGTGAACTGGACCTAATGGGTTTGCGGCCTTAATCCCTTCCCAGAACTTTAAGAATCCCAGTTCAATAATTTTCGGATGCAAAGGCAAGGTCCGGCGTGAAGACATATTTTTCAGGCGTCTGTACTCCGCACTGCTACGTGCAACATCCATCAAATCATCGTCCAGAACATCTCCTTGCGCATCTTCAATCAATGAAACACAGGGAATGCCATCAATCGTAATGATGTCGTCGGTATAGAGTTGCGACGCTTCTGACACACGCATGCCTTGGTACAAGCAAAACAATGGAATCCAGTACGTCCACGGTTTTTTCTTGGCATTGGCAGCAAAAGCTGGCTGCCCAAACAGCTTACGCAGTTCATCGGTATTGAGCGCGCCATACCCTTTTTTACGTTGGCTTCTACGCTCCTTTTTAGCCAATAGCGCCGCTGCAGATTTGCGAGCAAGCTCCATCACATCAAACACATCTGCATGAACCCATTTGGATTGTTTGGCATATTTGAAGAACGGCTGTATATGCCCAAGCTTCTTCTCGACGCTATGTGGTGAAGGTAGCGGTTGCTGGTTTTTTTCGCGATCTCGAATACGTACCAATGCCTCAATGACTGCCGTGTTGTGCCCTTGATTGGGAGGTAGGACCTTAAGCGCCTCATGGAAACGCACAATATGATCACGCGTAATCTCACAGACACGAATGTCAGGCGCGTTGTGTTGCTGACTACCGTCGCTGTGTGTGATGGTGCGGCGTGTATTACCAATAATTTCGCGCAGCACCCGAAAGGTAGATGCGTAAGTATGCACCCATGACCCATTTGAAAACCGGTTAGGCCCATTCACGCGCCAATCCTCGATGGCATCAGACAGCCACACCGGGGCAGGGCTTGTCGTATCAAACGCAGCATAAGCTGCAGGCACATTCACCGAAGCAGCCGGTGCAGGATGTGCCACTGGTGCAGCAGGAGCAACAGGCACCGAAGTCACAACAGGCGCTGCGACACAAGCTGCAGGCTGCTCCACCACGGGTGTCTGTGCAACGGGAGGTACTTGCACCAGTGTTACCGGCTGCACAGCTTCTGTTGGAGTAATGACTGAGTGCTGTGGCTGCACTTGCACAGGCAGTGGTACAGGAGTTGCCACTGGCGACGGCTGCATGGGTGCAGCGAAGCAGGAGTCATTGGAAGCCATCGCGACCTCCAAGGTTTGAACAATGCCTGTGAGCTTTTGCAGCATCGCAAAGTCGATCTGACTGGTGCTGATGGAAATTTTTCCATCGACGCATGTCAACACAAAGCTGTTGGGTGCACTGGCAATTTCGATTTTTCTATCAGGCTGGGGCAAGCTCGTCTCCAATTTTTTATACCTGATTAAAAAGTCTAAACACATTTTTCGCGAAATCGCGACGGCATGGTTGCGATGGCGCGATTTTGTTGAGCGCCTGATTTCTTTTGGCAAATGTGGGTGTGCTTCGCGGATGGCATCGGGCACTTTGAGTCGAAAGTACCAAAGGCCGGAAGAACTTCTGCTCAAGTGCGTGCTGCCTGCAGGCCACGATGCCTCTATCTGCGCTTGGAGGGCCTCCATCTCAGCCTCGCTCATCTGATCGAGATGCGAAGGCAAGTCTGGCGCATTCAGTGAAGAGAATTTTTCAGCTTCTGGGGTAGCTGGAGTGCCTGCGTCTGGCACTTCTTGAGAGGCTGAAAAAGCTGCAACAGCAGGACTCTCAGAAATCATGAGGTACTCCGTTTGTTGGATGTACGTCCAAAGATTTCTTCTAAGCTTTTTCCAGAAACGAAAAAGGCCCTGATAAATCAGGGCCTT
>JAHAYB010000368.1 GCA_018384835.1 Comamonas sp. | reverse complement strand
GGAGTGGAGTGTTGTTGGTGTTTGCTTCTGGCTGCAGTGCTATCCATGCAATGTGGAAACCAGCATGAAGGTCAAGCATTACATTCCAGAAGTGGTGGTTTCCAGCTATGCCAATACTGGAGCAAACCCTTGGTCTGAGATGTCATCTCTAGGCAGTGCAAAGCCTGGAGCAGAGGGTGGTGGCAACTTAATCACCCCGAATAACAAACGTGACAACCTTCCTAGATTCAAAAATGCTGACGTTATCGGGCATCCCGCTGGTTATGTCCTCAGCAACATGGGCGATTACATCTGCGACAGCGCAACGACTGGTTTTATGCCGTATTACCTTTCCACTTTAGATGTGCCGGGATGGCGTTGGGGGGTAACAGAGATGCTGTACCCACAATCTATTATTCCTGGTCGGCGAGAAATCCAGAAAGGGATGAATGGTTGGGGTTCTGTGTACCCCCGACAAGGATTTTTAGTTCAGGGAGATGACGGAAAAGCCGGTGCAGTGATGGCTCAACGAGCAGCAGATTTTGTTGTTAGAACAGGGCAGCCACACATTTATATGAGCATTAACACTCGTGCGCAAGAATCCAATGGGTGGTGGCCACCTGGCTTTTACGAAGACCCGCTATTAGAGGGGAATATTGCAACTCACAAATGGCAGCAACTACACCCTTCTGTCTCAAATCGCTGCGAAGTTTGGCCTACCAGCGGCCTCGTAGAGCAAGACGAACAAGGTGGCTATGCCTACGCGCTCTGGCGGCCTTATCGCTGCTGTGAGCCCAAAGGGGCATTTTTATTCTCAGTTGGCCAGTAAGGACACGTCATGAACATAAAGACACCAAACACAACACTAAAATCACTGGCTATTGCTGTGCTTCTGGCTACGAGCACATTAACCACAACATCTCATGCGTTTGATATTCGTGAACGGCCCTACGAAAAAGTATCGGGCACGGCCGTCAATGACAAACTGGGATACGAACTTGGAGGTGGTGCTGCATACGGCGCTGCAAGCACTCGAATAGTGCCTCCTAGTATTGGACTCGGTGTCCAGTGGAAAGCAGACATGATGTGCGGAAACATGGATCTGCAATCGACTATTAAGAATCAGCTTAACGGTGCAACTGACGGCTTTAAAAACATTATGGGAGGCATTGTTGAATCAGCAACTGGGGCGGTCATGAGTCTGCCTGCGATGATGATTCAACGCTCAAATCCAGGACTGTATGAGCTGCTCAGTAACGGTGTTTTACAGGCTCGGGTCGATTTCGATCGTTCCAAGATGTCCTGTCAAGGAATTCTGGATCAGGCCAGCTCCTATCTTGATGGCGGGCCAAGCCTTGCTGCGCTCGCGAAGGCTGAAACCATGAAGTCAGCAGTACGAGCAACCAATGGCGACAGCGTTGCAGCTGAACAAAAAGCTGAATCCGAGGGAACCGAAAACGGCATTGAATGGATGGGAGAAAAGCGTGGAGGATCCGGACAAAAACCGCTTGTACTCACAGAAGACATAGCACGCCGTGCTTACAACACTACAGTCGGCAGGACTGCAAACACAAATGCAATGATAACTGCCGCCCAATGTAACGGTGCCGCAATTTGTACGCTGTGGGACACACCGCAAAAAGCAGCAGAATTTGCGAAAAAGGTTGTAGGAGAAACCGAGCTCACTACGTGCCTAGATGGTTGCGACCCTGCGGTAGTTAAACCAGGTACAGGACTGTTACATCTAGCTGACGAAGTGTATGAAGAAAAAGCAACGCTGATGGTTAAGCTACTGGACAAAAACCAAAAAATCTCCGAAGAAGATCTGCGTAAATTATCGACACCAATGCTGCCAGTATCCCGTAGTGTGATCGAAGCCCTTCGCGATGACCCAGACGGTCAAGTGCTGTCTGAGCGTCTACTTTCTGAGATCTCACTGGCTGACATCACCTGGAAAGGCATTCAGCTTATGAGGCTTCTGATGACAGGCGCTCAAAACCCTGATGTTCAGAAAGTAGCTGAAGCCAAACAGCACGTATCAGACAAAGTTGCCAACCTGCAGGCCGAAATTGATTCCATGAAAATGGAAATGGATATGCGTCGTGACTTAGCCAATAACACTGCTACTGCTGCGCTTAATCGCGCTGCTGCGGCACGCGCTCAATCTGGTTTGGTGCTCGAAGCAGATGCAACACCAGATCGCCTGCAGCAAGCAGAACAGGGCCGTGGGGCTACACCGTGATCAAGTTCATTAAAAGACATTTACTGATTTCCGCAATCTTTTTGACCTTCATTGCTACAGCTCTGCTGTACACCATTCAGCTGCTGCTCAATGGCGGTGATCCTATGGCTGTACTGCAGCAAAATGCTGAGATGGCCAATCATTGGCTGGCTTGGCGGGTAGTACTGTATTCAGGGATGACAGCATTCTACGTTTATCTTGTCCGCCGACACACAGCACAGGGCAATTTTGAGCACGTTGCGTATCTAGGCAAAATTCGAAACTACGGCCTCCTGATTATGCTGGCAAACGAAATCTCAAACTATATCGGCTATTTCGAGGGATAAGTCATGGGAATGACGACGTTTAGTTATTTCGAGTATTACCTAGCCATGCTGGGCTGGGCCATTAGTAACAGCATTTGGAATGCGTTGACTGCCAGTGGTGTTGCGCTTGTACCCATCATTATTCTTTTTCTGCAGTCAATGCTAGAGACACGACAAAAAGGAGGTGTGGACGTTGAGGCTGTAACTAAGGGTGTTGAAACACGGATGTGGCAGATTTACGTGGTCATACTGTTTGCATGTATTCCTTGGCCAGCTTTGAGCTTGGGGGAAATAAAGGTGGACACAACGACTTCATGCGGTGTTACGCAAATGGAGCACGACAAAACACAGTGGGGTGGTGAGTTTTCTACTATTGGCAACGTCAGACCCCACGTACCTGTTTGGTTTAACTTGACTCACCTACTATCGAAGTCGATCACCGGCACTGCCATCGCCTCCATCCCCTGTAACGGTGATATTCGCTCAACCATGTTCGAAATTGATAATCAGCGAATCGCGGATCCTAACCTCATCGAAGAAGTCGCTCAATTTGCCAACCAATGTTACGCCCAGGCGCGTGTAAAACTGTTTCGAGATAACAATGTGACCGAAAGTTGGACAGATACAAGCGGGTTGATTACGAAGTGGGAAGCTGGCTGGATTGGCTCCAAGGTATTCATGGACACCAGTGGCTACTATGACAGCATGCGTGCACTCTCACCCCAACGCCTGTTTCCTTGGGATGCGAATCGAGATGAAGGCTTAGCACCTGGCCGCGATGGCGGCGGTTACCCAATCTGCAAGAACTGGTGGCTGGACTCAAAGAATGGATTACGTACTCGCTTGGCTGCTCAAATCGAGCCTGGCTTGCTCGAAAAAGCATCAAACTTATTCCGCTGGGGGGAAAACAGCACTGATAGCATGATCCGTAACCTCGTAAGCCCTAGCTCTATGGAGCGCTCAAAGGAAATGGGCAGTCCTTTTTATAACCTGGGGCCCAGTACCGCTACAGGTGTAGCCGGTGCTCTGGACTGGGGCCGTGAAATGTTTAATAACACCCAGACTACTCGTAAGACAGGTCCTTTGGGTGATGAACGAGATAAAGCTGAAGCACGAGTGCAGGCCATGCGATCAGCATTGCCGATGTTTCAGGCAATAGCCTATATGGTGCTGGTCATTTCAATACCTATTGTTCTAGTACTGAGCGGGTATTCGTTAGGAGCATTGCTGCAACTGTCATTCGGGATATTCACCGTTCACTTCCTAACGTTTTTCTGGGAGCTATCGCGTTGGTTGGATTCTAAACTGCTAGCGGGGCTGTACATGAACCAAGGCGTGGGCGCTGTTGCAACACGAATGATGCCTTGGACAGACCATGGTGCATCCT
>JAHAYB010000448.1 GCA_018384835.1 Comamonas sp. | reverse complement strand
GCCTCATCGTGGCTATTATAAGGACCGACACGCAAGCGCACCCAATGCCCCTTACTGTTACGGCCACTATCACGCAGCACGTGGTAGCCCATGCTACGAACCTGCTGCTCAATAGGGTCAGCGCGTGCATCAGAGCCATAAGCGCCTACATGGATATAAAACCGCCCCACTTGTAAATGGGTGGGTGCATCGGTGGCAACGATTGTGGCTTGCGACTCATCAGCACTGGAGGCGGGCAGGGGAGGGGAAGACGGTTGCTGCTGCGCTACCTGCGGCACAGTGCTAGGCGCTGGTAGCAGGGTTGCAATCTCAGGTTCGGGCACTACCGTTGGTTCAGGCGTTGGCGTTGGTGTTGGTGTTGGCGCTGGTTCTGGCTGCTCAACCGCAGCCGCTGTCGCTGGCGTTGGTGCCCGCGCAGGCAAAGACCACCACCACAGTCCCAAAGAGCCTAAGAACAAGAGCGCAGCGGCATAGCTGGCAGCAATAATTTGCACATACTTAGGGCTTACAGCATGGGCGGCTAATGCAGCACTGGCCTGCGCTAGCGTATCGGATTGCTCCAGCGCTTCTAAGGCTTGCTGATGCACTTTTTGGTAATACCAGCGATTGCCCAATAAGCCTGGCACCGCACACAGCGCCGCCACAGCCAGCAGCATAAAAGCCGCCTGTACTCCTACAGAAACACGGCCTTGCAGCACCCATCCCCACAAAGCCAGTACTGCCAGCCACGCACCAAGGTACCAACTAGCCCAGCGCCACAAACCGCGTAAAGCACACCAGCCTAAAGTGAAGAAGGCGGCGCTGTGATTCCAGCTTGGACTGTTGGGACCGAGGGCATCGAAGCGGGCAAAAATCGGGGTGTAATAGGCCGCTCCTTGCGAGCCAATAGCCTGTTCGTACAGCCCACTGAGCAAGCCGGTATGAGCGCCACTGCGGGCAACAGAAGGGTTGGGGTGATGACTCAAGCGCGACATGGCCAAATTGTGGCATGGCTAGGTAGGCCGTGCCAGCCTAGGTGCAAGGCGTACACTTATGCACACTTACGAACGATGTCCTTCGAACCTGCAATAGCGCCCAATGTATCGCTTCGCGGTGTCAGCCCCAGACTAAGAGAAGAGCTTTTATGCCAACGCCATCCACATCCCAAGCACACCATTGGAAGTTCATACGCGCCGGCGGTGTTGACCAAGTCCTTATCCGCAGTGGTGCAGACATTGCCCATCTGCACCAACTCGACCAAAAGCTATGGGTAGCACTAGCCTGCCCCACCCGGGGTGTAGCGTTTGACCATACCAGCCTAGACCTGATTGATAGCAACGGTGATGGCCGCATCCGCGCCCCAGAACTTCTACAAGCCTGCCAGTGGGCTTTAGAGCGCTTGAATACCCCCGATGCCTTGGCCAGCGGCCAAGAGCTATTGCAGCTGCACCATATCAACACAGAGCACCCTGACGGGCCAGCGCTACTAGCCCAAGCCCAGCGCATTTTGCAAGCCTGTGGCCAGGCCGATGCCAGCGCCTTGAGCCTTGCGCAAGTGCAGCACTACCAAGCCCAGTATGCAAACCAGCCATTTAATGGCGATGGCATCTTGCCCCCCCAGGCGCTGGCCCATCAGCCCCCGTTGCAGGCACTGGCGCAAGACATCATGCAGGTTTACGGAACATCCCTAGGCCACGATGGCGAGCCTGGCCTGGGGCAAGAGCAATTGCAGCAATACCAGCAAGACCTGCAAGCCTGGGAGCAGTGGCTGCTGCAAGGGGCACAACACACGGCAGACTTGGCCGATGCGCAACAAGCCCAAGCGGCTGCCCAAGCCTTGCAGCAAGTGCAAGCCAAGGTGGATGATTTTTTTGCCCGCTGCCGCCTTGCCCGCTTTGATGCACAGGCCACTGATGCACTCAACCCCAGCTCAGAGGGCTATAACGCCCTCGCTGCCCACCTGCTGCACGAGGCTGATGAGGACATCGCCGCCCTGCCCCTAGCCACGATTAGCGCCCAAGGGCAACTACCGCTAGAGGCGGACTTCGCAGGCATCAACCCCGCCTGGGCTGGGGCGCTAGCAGCCTTGCAGCAACACACCATCACGGCACTGCTGGGTCAGCCCCTGCCTAGTTTGGATGCAACGCAGTGGCAGCAACTCAAGCAGCGCCTGGCCCCTTGCCAGCAGTGGCTAGCGGCCCGCCCCAGCACCCCCATAGCCACGCAAAACCTGGACTTAACCCAAGCGCAAACCCTGCTAGCAAGTGGCCAGTTGGCCGAGCTGCAAGCCCTGATTGAGCAAGACCGCGCTGAGCAAGCCCACCAAGCGCCGCTGCAAAGCCTGCACAAGCTCATCCTCTTGCAGCGTGACTTGCTGCGCTTGCTCAACAACTTTGTCTCCTTTTCGGGCTTTTACAGCCACCAAGGCGCGATATTTCAGGCCGGGCGGCTGTACCTGGATGGGCGCAGTTGCGACCTCACTATTGATGTGCAAGACCCTGGCGCACACGCTGCCTTGGCGGGTTTGTCTAAGGTGTATCTGGCCTACTGTGAGTGCCGCCGTGGCGAGCAGGTGCGCCACATCGTTGCAGCCTTTACCGCTGGCGATGTGGATTTTTTGCTTGTCGGGCGCAAGGGATTGTTCTATGACCGCGAGGGGCAGGACTGGGATGCCACCATTACCGCCTTGATAGAGCAGCCAACCAGCGTAGCGCAGGCATTTTTTGCCCCTTACAAAAAACTGCTGCGCCTGGTTGAAGAGCAAGTTGCCAAATACGCCGCAGCCAAAGATGCTGCCGTGACCGAAAAAATGCAGGACAAAACCACCCACATCGGCCAAGGCAGCGCCAGCACAGTGCAGGCACTGACCCCTAAAAAAGTGGATGTCGGCACGGTTGCTGCGTTGGGGGTCGCACTAGGCTCTATCAGCACCGTTTTGGTGGCAGTGCTGGGCAAGTTTATTGCGCTGGGGGTGTGGATTCCTGTGGCTTTGCTAGCCGCGCTGCTGGCTATTTCTGGGCCGAGTATGTTGATTGCCTGGCTCAAGCTGCGCCAGCGCAGTCTGGGGCCGATTTTGGATGCCAGTGGCTGGGCCATCAATGGGCGTATGAAAATCAATCTCTCTTTGGGGCGCTCTTTGTCACAACTGGCGCAGCTGCCCCCTGGGGCAGAGCACAGCCTGCATGACCCCTATGCCGATCGCCGCCTGTGGCCATGGCTGCTGGGTGCTGTGCTGGCCGTGCTACTGGCAGTGCTCGCCTGGAGCCAAAGCTGGCTCGATACCCTGCTGCCCCCGGTTATGCAGTACCAAGCAGTGGTGCAGGCAACCACCGCTTCTACCGATACGGATACGGCGGCTGAAGCTCTAGAGGCCGTTGAAGGGGGTGAGGCGGTTGAAGCCGATGGCGATGCGCCGGCGCAGGAGTAGCGAGTAGCGAGTAGCGCACTCACGCACCTGTTATCCAAAAGCTGCCCTCCAAAAGCCGCCCTCGCCTCAAGCCAGCACCACCCTTTGCCCGCCCATACGCAGTGCTTGCAGCAAAGCCTGGGCAGCGCGTTCCAAGGTGGCTTTGGGCGGGTCAGCAGGCAGCGCTTGCACCAGGCCAGCGCTGATGTCGATAGGAATGAGGTAATCCCCATAGAGCAACGGGCGCTGCGCTAGCTCGTGCTGCAAGCGTGCCAAGGCTTGGGCGCTTTGCTGGGCGTTGCTGTGGGGCAGGAGCAGTACCAAATGCTGCTCGCTAGTGCGTGCCACCAAGTCTTGTGGGCGCAGGCAACTGCGGGCGGTGTAGGTGAGGTGGCGCAGGCTGTAGTCGTGTACGTCCAGCCCCAGGCGCTCTTTGTCTTGCGGGTGCAGGTGGGCGTGTAGCACGGCCACAGACCAGGCGCTGCCTTGGCGCTGGCTGCGCTCGGCCTCGGCCAGCAGCGCCTCTTCAAAGCCCTGGGTGTTGAGGGCGGCGGTCATGGGGTCGTGGCGGCTGGTGTCTTGCATCCGCTGGAGGGCGGCGCTGAGTTGGTGGATTTGCGCCTCTTGCGCCTCGGCCTGGTCGCGCAGGTCTTGCAAGGCGGTCATGGCGTGGTGGCTCTCGCGAGCCAAGCGGCCACCGGAGTCCACCACGTTTTGCAGCAGCGGGGCAAGTTGCCCTAGGTGCTGGCTGCTTTGAATTTGCTGGGCGCAGCCCGAGAGCTGCTCTTGGTGCTGCTGGCTGTTGCTGCTCAGTTGCGCCATGTGCCCGGCGTATTGCGCCAGCAAGTCTTTGATGCGCTCGTAGGCTTCTTGCTGGCTGGTGTGCAGCTCAAAATGGCGAAATAGCAGGCTTTTGAGCTGGCGTTGTATCTCTTCGAGTTGCGAGACATCCCACGCGGGCTGCATGGCTTCGGTCACTTTTTGCGCCTGTGCCAGCAGCGGTGGGTCTTCGCTAGCGATGGCGCACAGGTGTTGCACCGCCATAGCCAGCAATTGCTGGGTGCTGTGGGTGCGCAAGCCTTGCTCTTGGCTTAAAAAAGACAGGCGCAGGCTGTAGTTGCCTAGCATTTGCGTCAGGGTGTGCAAGGGCGGGGGGGCGTGGCGCAAAAAATCTACCAATTGCAAGGAGATGTCTTGCGTGCGCTGGTCTTCTGCGCCCAGGGCGCTGACGGTGTTTTCAATCAAACGCGCAAGCTGCTCGGCCAAGTCGCTGGGCAGCACTTGCGCCACTTCAGGCGCTTGCAGCGCTGGGTGAGGGGTTAGCAAGGGGGCGGTTTGCCCCGCTTGGTGGGCGTACTGCACCAAGGTGGCTTGCAGTTGCTGCCAGTCTTTGCCCTCAATGGCCTGGTGCAGTTGGGCAGAGAGCAGCTTTTGCCCCGCTGTTTGCGAGGGCATCAGGCTGGCAATATGGCGCAGGCGGCGCTGGGGGAAGGCTTCGTAAGGGTCTTGCCCGGCTACCTCTTCAAACACCGCTTGGTAGTTTTGCGGGGTGGGGGGCTGGCGGCGGTTGGCCAGCAGTTGCAGGGTTTGGCGGGCAATCTCGGCGGTAGTGCGTACAGGCATACGAATTTAAGGGGGTACAGGGACAAAATGCCGGGCTAAGGCGGCTCTACAATCCGCGCATTGGCAGGTGCTGTGCGCCAGCGCTGTGTTTCATGGCATAGAGCAGATATGAAAATTTTGATTTGTAACGATGACGGCTACCGCGCCCCAGGCATTGTCGCCCTGTACGAGGCATTAAGCAGTATTGACGGGGTGCAGGCCGAGGTGATAGCGCCAGAGCATAACAATAGTGCGAAATCCAATGCCTTGAGTTTGCACTCGCCGCTGTATGTCCATCAGGCCAGTAATGGGTTTCGCTACGTCAATGGCACGCCCGCCGATTGTGTGCATATCGCATTGACGGGGCTGCTTGGCTACCGGCCTGATTTGGTGGTCTCGGGCATCAACAACGGTGCCAATATGGGCGATGACACCATTTACTCGGGCACGGTGGGCGCGGCCATGGAGGGGTATTTGTTCGGCATCTCAGCCATTGCCTTCTCGCAGGTAGAGCGCGATTGGGGGCATTTAGACAGCGCCGCCCAGCAGGCCAAGCACATCGTGCAGCAAATTGGCCAGCAGCAATTACTGGGGGGCAGTGCCTGGTTGCTCAACGTCAACATTCCCAACCTGCCGCTAGAGGCGATGGGGCGCATCAAGCTCTGCCGCCTGGGGCGCAGGCACAACGCCCAGCCCGTTATTACCCAGCAAAGCCCCAGGGGCGAGACGATGTACTGGATAGGCAGCGCCGGTGCTGCCAAGGACGATGCAGAGGGCACTGATTTTCACGCCACCGCCCAAGGCTATGTCGCCATGACCCCGCTCAAAGTCGATTTGACCGACCACCAACACCTAGGCTATTGGGCGCAAACGGCCAGTCGCCTGCAAATGGCGGATACGCCAATGGCTGCTGCACCTAGCCCTTCTACCTCCTCTACCCTCCCTACCCCCCCGCACCAGCCCAAGGAACACCTATGAGCCAATCACCCTTGCCGCGCAAGCGCCCTGGTTTTCCGGCAGATGTGCCTATTGGAGGCTCTGTTAGCAGCCCCGCTAGGGCGCGTCCTGCTACCAGTGCGCAGCACCATGTGCCTGTGGGCTGGGGCTTGGATTCTGATGCTGTGCGCCAGCGCATGGTGCAGCGCCTAGCGGCCGGTGGCATCCAATCGCAGGCAGTGCTAACGGCCATGGGGCAAGTGCCGCGCCATCACTTTGTCGATAGCGCCCTGGCCTCGCAAGCCTATGAAGACACCAGCCTACCCATTGGCCTGCAACAAACCATCTCCAAGCCCAGCGTAGTCGCACGCATGATTGAGCTGCTGCTAGGAGCTAGCGCCGTCGCCGAGCAAGGGCTAGGCCGCGTATTAGAAATTGGCACCGGCTGCGGCTACCAGGCGGCAGTGCTGTCTTGCTTGGCGCGTCAGGTGTATTCCATAGAGCGTTTGCGCGGCCTGCACGAGAAGGCCAGAGTCAACCTGCGCCCCCTGCGCCTGATGAATGTGCATTTAATTTTGGGCGACGGCATGAAGGGCTACCCCCAAGGCGGGCCGTATGCGGGCATTATTTCCGCCGCTGGTGGCCAGAGCATTCCCCACGCTTGGCTAGAGCAGCTAGCCATTGGGGCACGCCTAGTCGCCCCCACGGAACACACCAACGGCCAGCAGGTGCTGCGCGTGATTGAGCGCACCGCCCAAGGCTTTGTCGAAGACATACTGGAAGCGGTGCATTTTGTCCCTCTAAAATCGGGGGTTGCCTAATCCACTGGCCTAATCCACGGGCATTGGCCGCCACACCAACCACCCTAGCCACCCCACCCCCATGAGCCAAGGCGGTTTAGCCACCTTGAGCACGTTCACCAACGCCACACCTACCGTAGCCCAACAGCTTGTTGTAGGCGTGGCCTTAGTACTTGTTACTAGCAGGGAGAAAGACCAAACATGCTATCGCAGAAAAAAATAGTCCGACAGGTTCAGCGCTGGGCGCTGCCTGGCGTTTTAGTGGCTTTGCTAGCCGCTTGTGCCCAAACCAACCAAGCGCCGGTTGAGAGCCGAGGCGGCTTTGGCCAAAGCAGCTCAGGGGTTGACCCAGCCAGCCTGCCAGGGGCTGAAAACGCGGGCAAACCGGGCTATTACACCGTGCGCCCAGGCGATACGCTGATTCGCATCGGCCTAGAGCACGGCAGAAACTGGAAAGACATTGCCCGCTGGAACAATCTGCACAACCCCGACATTATTGAAGTCGGGCAGGTCGTGCGCGTTACCCCACCGCAAGAAGAGGGCGGTTACTCCGGCAGCGCTGGCGTAGGCACAGGAGCTGTGCAAGCCACCACCTTGCCCCCGGCAGATGCAAGCGGCGCAGCCTCTGAGCACCAGGCCGTCAAAGTCGATAACAGCACTGGCTTGGCGTTTACTTGGCCAGCCAATGGCAGCTTGATTACCCGCTTTAACGAAGGCACGAACAAAGGCATCAGCATTGCAGGCAAGGCGGGCGACCCAGTGATGGCAGCGGCTGATGGCAAGGTCATGCTCATCACTTCTGAGCTGCGCGGCTACGGCCACCTAGTGATTGTGAGCCACAGCGATATTTACCTCACCGCTTACGCCCACAACCAAAAAATCTTGGTCAAAGAAGACCAGGTGGTGAAAAAAGGCCAAAAAATTGCTGAAATGGGCAATAGCGATGCCGACCGCGTCAAACTGCACTTTGAGGTGCGCCGCCAAGGCGTGCCCATGGACCCCCTGCGCTACCTGCCCGCCCGCTAAAGCCCGCCTGCTAAAGTTCATGCTGCGCTGGTATGTCCGCACCGCATCCAAACCCCAACCAGCACCCCAACCCAGCCACGGCTGGGTTTTTTCATGGCTCTTGAACCAATATGCCCACCACACCCCCTGTCGCCGCCAGCCTACCCACTGCCGCAGCACTGCCAGATACCGATAGCAGCCTAGAAGCACAAACCGAGCTGCGCCAGCTCCAAGTGCCCGCCCACCTTCACGCCAGCCGCCTGGACAAAGCCCTGGCCGAGCTAGTGCCCGAGTTCTCACGCAGCTACTTGCAACAGTTGCTGGCGCAAGGCGCGGTGCAGCTAGGCGGCCAAAGCGTGGGCAAGCCCGCCCTCAAAGTCAAAATGGGCGATGCCCTGAGCGTAGAGATGCGCCCCACCGCGCAAAGCCAATCCTTCAAGCCCGAGGCATTGCCTTTGAACGTGGTGTATGAAGATGCGCATTTGCTGGTCATCAACAAGCCCGCAGGCATGGTGGTTCACCCCGCGCCGGGTAACTGGAGTGGCACGGTACTCAACGCCCTGCTGGCACACCACAGCGGCGCGGCGCAACTACTGCGTGCAGGCATTGTTCACCGCCTGGATAAAGACACCAGCGGCCTGATGATGGTGGCCAAAGAGCAGCACACCATGGATGCCCTGGTGCAACAGTTGGCAGAGCGCCAAGTGCTGCGCCGCTACCTTGCCATAGGCCAGGGCGCTTGGCATGGGGCACGGGTACAGCGCGTAGAGCAGCCCATTGGCCGCGATGTGCGCCACCGCCTACGCATGGCCGTGGTGGCGCTAGAGGCCGCAGGCAAAAATGCCCGCACCGATATCGAATGCTGGGCGAGTACGCCGCAGCATTGCCTGGTGCAAGCACAACTGCACACCGGGCGTACCCACCAGATACGGGTGCATATGCAGCACCTCGGCCATCCCCTGCTGGGGGACAGCACCTATGGCGGCCAGGTTGCAGCAGGAATGCAGCGCCAAGCCCTGCACGCCTGGACGCTGGGCTTACAACACCCCGTCACCGGCCAGGAACTGCTGCTGCAAGCCCTACCGCCGCCTGATTGGTTGGCCGCCGCCCAAGCCCTGGGGCTGGGCGCTGGCATAGAGCAGGCGCAGCAGGCCATGCACTACAATCGCCCCTCTTTGCAAGAGGCTTTACTGGCTGGCTCCAGCCCCGATGCGCCAAACTAAGCCGCCGCTAGCGGGCAAGCCGCCTTTTCTAACTCTCCCTCCCTTTCGCTTTGACCTTCCCTTTGTATGGACAACCAGCGCATCAAACAGGTGCTAGAAACCGCCTTGCTGTGCGCCAATGGGCCTGTGCCCCTGGCTCAGTTGCGCCAATTGTTTGAAGGGGCGTTTGGCAGCAGCAGCCTGCAAACCCTGTTGCTGGAGTTGCAGCAAGAATGGCAAGCGCAAGAGCGCGGGGTAGAGCTGGTAGAGGTGGCCTCGGGCTGGCGCTTTCAAAGCAAGCCGCAGATGCGCGAGTTTCTCGACCGCCTCACCCCTGACAAACCCGCCCGCTATAGCCGCGCTGTGTTGGAAACCTTGGCCATCATCGCCTATCGCCAGCCCGTCACGCGCGGCGATATTGAAGAAATTCGCGGCGTAACCGTCAGCAGTCACATCGTCAAGCAACTGGAAGACCGGGGCTGGGTGGAAGAAATCGGCTACCGTGACACTGTAGGCCGCCCCGCCTTGCTAGCCACCACCCGCCAGTTGCTGGACGACCTGGGCTTGCAATCGCTGGCAGATTTGCCGCCTTTGCACACCACCGAGGCGCAAAAAGCCCTGCTCGACAGCCCGCAACAACACCCCGAGGCAGCAGCCATTGCCGCTGATAAAGCTGCTCTGGCCGGTGCTTTTACCCCTGATTTTTTTAATGAACATGGTATGGTTTTGCGCACTGAGCAAGCGCCAAGCAGCCCGACTTCTTTGATAGACGATGAGCTGGACTCGTCACCTCCAGAAGCACCGCCGCTTTAAGCCCCCTTGCTATCTTTTCCCTACCTCACCCCACTTACCCCCTTTGTCTTGGAGGGCAGACATGCCGCCTAAACCCACCCGCAACAGCCCCCGAACCGGCGCAGGCAATGCACCACAGCGCCCCGAAGGCTCCCGCAGCAGCAGCAATAGCAATAGCAATAGCAGTAATCGCAATCGCCCCCCTCGCCCCATGCGCCCAGGGCAGCCGTCTGGCCGCCGCCCTAGCTCTACTTTTACCCCTCGCCCAGCCGCCCAGCCGCCTGAGAATACCGAGTTTGCCGATATCGTCTCTGGTGCCATGGATGCCGCTTGGGAGGCCGCCCCCAGCCTCGCCGAACAAACTGGCCAGGAAGAGCAGCACAAGCGCGTACTGCAACCCGAGGCGCAGTCGCCCAAGCTGCACAAGCTGCTGGCGCAAGCCGGCCTAGGCTCGCGCCTGGAAATGGAGCGCTGGGTAACCCAAGGGCGCTTAACCGTGAACGACACTCCCGCCCACGTGGGGCAGCGAGTGCAGCAGGGCGACATCATCCGCCTGGATGGCAAGCCCCTGCGCCTGCGCATTGAGCCGCCCGCTCTGCGCGTGTTGGCCTACCACAAGCCAGCGGGCGAAGTCGTCACCACCGACGACCCGCAGAACCGCCCCACCGTGTTCCGCCGCCTGCCTTATTTAAGCCACGGCAAATGGCAGGCCGTAGGCCGTCTGGACTTGAACACCGAAGGGCTGCTGCTGTTCACCAACTCGGGTGAGCTGGCGAACCGTCTGATGCACCCGCGCTTTGGCCTGGTGCGTGAATATGCCGTGCGCGTACTGGGCGCGTTGGAGCAGCACGAGCGCCAAATGCTGCTCGATGGCGTAGAGCTGGAAGACGGCCCTGCCGCCTTTGGCAGCATCGAATCTGGGGGCGGGGAGGGCGCGAACGTCTGGTATCGCGTCACCATTTCAGAAGGGCGCAACCGCGAAGTGCGCCGCCTGTTCGAGGCCGTGGGGCGTGCCGTCAGCCGCCTGATTCGCATTCGCTACGGTGCTATGGCCTTGCCCCGAGGGCTGCGCCGTGGCGCTTGGCTAGAGCTGGATAAAAAAGACCTGCAAGCCCTGGTCAACGCCAGCGGAGCCGATGCTGGCTTGCTGCGCAAACCCGAAGCGCCCCAGCCCAATGTGCGCCGCCAGGCCGACCGTGCAGGCTCACGCGCCAAAACCCGCGTGAACGAGGCCGAAGAAGCCCGCCAGCTACGCGCCCGCCGCGCAGGCAGTCGCCCACGCCCCGCCCCCAAAGCACCAGAGGAGGGAGCGCCCATGCCCATCATTGGCCACGACAGCCTGGATAGGGCACGCCTAGCGCAAAAACGCAAGCCCGGCCAGGGGCGCGGAGGCTTTAGGCGCTAGCCAGCCAATAGCCTGCGCTGCCAGCAAAAAAGGAACCGCCTCAGTTGAGGCGGTTTTTTTGTGTTTGGGGATTCAACAACTGCCAAATTAACAGCGCTTGCAGCAGCCAGGGCGCAGGGGTTGTGAGTATGTGAAGCCATAAAAAACCAAATTGACTACAATTGTGGTAGCTTTAAACAATCCAAGAAAGGAAGCACCATGTCCACCATCTCAGTCCGTATTGATGAAGCCTTGGTTGATGCTGCCCGTACAGCAGCCAAGGCCGAATTTCGTACCGTGCAAGGGCAAGTGGAGTTCTGGGCGAGAGTGGGCCGTGCCGCACTGGACAACCCAGACCTGCCCGTGTCCTTCATTGCCGAGAGCCTGATGAGCCTGGCTGAACCGCGTGAGGATGCACAGCCCTTCATCCCCCGCAGTACTGCTGCCCACCTCGTACCTGAGAACCAAGCATGAGCTGGGAAGTGCGCGAAACCCGGCGTTTTGCCCGCAGTTACAAAAAGCTGACCAACATCGCTTTGATTGCCGATACGGATAATGCTGTCTCCAGTATTGCCAAAAATCCTGATATTGGTGAGCGTAAAAAAGGAGATTTGGCTCATTTATGGGTGCATAAATTTCGCAGCAATGGTCAACTTTATTTGCTGGGCTACAGCCGTGAGGATGTGGTGCGTTTGGTATATCTGGAGGCTTTTGGGCCTCACGAGAATTTTTATCGGGACTTGAAGCGTTAAAGCCTAGCTGTGCCAAACGCGCGTTGCTTATTTGGGCTAATTGCTGAACGAACTGAGGTCAAAGCATGGAACAGAAATTGAAACTTGGCGGCAAGAACGATTCGCTCACGCCTTCGACGCGCTTACTGAATCAGAGGCAAGATACCTCGTTCAAACCAAGAATGCTGACACCATCAGAAATCGAATTGCTCAGGCGCAGCAAGAAGGAAATGGCGCAACGCTTTTCTGAAAATTATACCCACCAGCATTTACAAGTAGTTCGAATCAGTAAATCGTACCTGGAATAATATCCAAATATACTCCAAGTATTTCTATCTGGGCTGCCTCTGTTTATCTAGCACATCATACAGACCTAACCGTCTAAATTCATAAAAATCACTGACACGTTTATTATAAGATCCAATTATCCAACCAAAAATATACAGAAGAAGATACCCCACTAGAAACGCCAGAGCCGATCCCAAAATGCCTTCCAAAAAATATAATAGGACTTACGCAAACCCCATGGAAACCGAAGGGCTGCGCAGTTCCTGGCGCAGGTAGGCCGAGAGCATCTCATTCTTGATCTTGTAAATTGTGCTGC
>JAHAYB010000367.1 GCA_018384835.1 Comamonas sp. | reverse complement strand
GGCCTAGACCCTATCAAATACCTTTCTTTGGGCATGAACCCCGAGTGGCTGCGCTACTACTTGGGCGCAAAACTCAATGGCCGCAATGAGGATATTGACTTCAACGCCGAAGATTTCATGCTGCGCGTTAACGCCGACCTGATTGGCAAATACGTCAACATCGCCAGCCGCGCCGCCGGATTTATCGCCAAGCGCTTTGAGGGCAAGCTGGGCAGCATCAGCGCCGACGGCCAAGCGCTGCTAACCGCATTGCAAGCACAAAAAAACAGCATCACCGCCGCCTACGAAGCCCGCGACACCGCCCGCGCCGCCCGCGACATCATGCTGCTGTGCGACAAGGTGAACAGCTATGTCGATGCCAACAAGCCTTGGGAACTGGCCAAGCAAGAAGGCCAAGAGCAGCGCCTGCACGATGTATGCAGCGCCTGCATTGAAGCCTTCCGCATCCTCAGTATTTATCTGAAACCCATGCTGCCCTTTGTGGCCGCTCAGGTAGAAAACTTCCTGCAATGCCCGCCCCTGCAATTTGCCGATGCCGAACACCTGCTGGGAGCAGGCCACGCTATCGGCCAATACCAGCACCTGATGCAGCGCGTCGTCATGGAGCAGCTAGAAGCCCTGTTTGAACCACCCACCGTAGAAGCGCCCAAACCCGGTGGTGAGGAAATCGCCCCCACCATCAAAATTGACGACTTCGCCAAAATTGACCTGCGTATCGCCCAAATCGTCGAATGCAAAGCAGTGGAAGGCTCCACCAAACTGTTGCAACTCACGCTGGATGCGGGCGAAGGCAAAACGCGCAATGTCTTTAGCGGCATTGCCAGCATGTACCAGCCTGAGCAACTGGTGGGCAAGCTCACCGTGCTGGTGGCGAACTTGGCTCCGCGCAAAATGAAATTCGGCATCAGCGAAGGCATGGTACTGGCCGCCAGCCACGCTGATGAAAAAGCACAGCCCGGCATTTACATCCTGGAGCCTTTCCCTGGGGCGCAGGCGGGGATGCGGATTAGTTGAGGTCAAGCCAAGTGCTATCTACCTGCCACTCAGTACTGCACAGTAGGCTGCGGACGGTAGATGGCGTATATACCCCCAGTTTGGTTTGCTATGGATGAAACAAAGAGATGCCTGAAAAAGCCGAACACGACGAACACCACAAACACGACGAACACCAGCAAGACCCTTTCCAAGTCCCTTTAGAGCAGCACACACCCATGATGCAGCAATACCTGCGCATTAAGGCCGACTTGCCTGACACCTTGGTGCTCTACCGCATGGGCGATTTTTACGAGCTGTTTTATGACGATGCGCAAAAAGCGGCCACGTTGCTCAACATCAGCTTAACCTCGCGTGGGCAGTCGGCGGGCTTGCCGGTGAATATGGCGGGCGTGCCCTTTCACACCCTAGAAAACTACTTAGCGCGGTTGATAAAACTGGGCGAATCCGTTGCCATCTGCGAGCAGGTGGGCGAGGTCGGCGTAGGCAAAGGCCCGGTTGAGCGCAAAGTGGTACGCATCGTTACCCCTGGCACGTTGACCGATACGGCGCTGCTCTCAGACAAGGCCGAGGCCATGCTGCTAGCGCTGCACAGCGCTGGCCGCCAGCGCGTCGGGCTGGCCTGGATGAGCGTGACGCAAGGGCGCATCCACCTGGCCGAATGCCGCCAGGAAGAATTGGCCGAAACCCTGGCACGCATTGCCCC